>NZ_JAAGPS010000212.1:0-6848 GCF_017105025.1 Paraburkholderia sp. Ac-20336
AATGGCTCGGGCGCACAGGCACGCTCGTCGCTCCGGGGGCGCCGCCGCCGCTGATCCTGGCCGCCGGGCCGGGCGGGGCGGGCGCGGTCGTGCTCGACGCGCTGGCGGAGGCGGGCGCGAGCTGGCAAGTGGTCTGCACAAGCAGCAGTCACTCGGGCAGCATCGCGGCCGCGCGCGGCGGGCTCGGCATTACGGTGTGTCCGCAGTACCTCGTCGCGCGCGGGCTCGCGGCGCCGCTGAACGCGGCCGCGCTGCCGACGCTGCCGTCGGTGGAATTCATCGCGCTCGCGGCGAAGCGCCTGAGCCGCCCGGCGGGCACGCTGCTGCAATTGCTGCACGACAGCGATCTGCGCGGTTCGTGGATCGGCGAGTGACCGGAAGGCATGGGTGGGGCACGGCGTTTGCGGGGTGCTGAACGCGCATCGAGCGCGTTGAGCATCCTTACCGCCGACGATGGCATCGTTGCCGCTGTCCGGGCGATTCGGTATGGTGGGTTATCGGCAGTCTGATTGCCGTTGCGCGTTTTGATTGCGCGCGCGCCTGCCGTCGTTTTTATCGATGCTTCCCGGACCCGGAGAACCCGCCCATGAGCGCCACCGCCGACCTATCGCAACCGATCCGCACCGATGTCCTGATCGTCGGCGCCGGTCCCGTGGGCCTGTTCGCCGCGTTCGAGGCCGGTGTGATCGGTCTCACCTGCCAGATCGTCGATGGGCTCGGCCGGGTCGGCGGCCAGTGCATCGAGCTCTATCCCGACAAGCCGATCTACGACATTCCCGCGATTGCGTCGTGTACCGCGCGCGAACTGGTCGAGCGTCTACAGGCGCAGGTGAAGCCGTTCGACGTGCCGATCCATCTCGACCAGCGCGTCGAAACGGTCGAGCAGCGCGACGACGGACGCTGGACCGTGCGCACGCATCGCGGCCTCGTCTTCGATGTCGCGGCGATCCTGCTCGCCGCCGGCAACGGCGCATTCGTGCCGCAAAAACTCGTGCTTCCCGAAGCTGCTCCGCTCGAAAAGCGCCACGTGCACTACAGCGTGCCGCGGCTCGCCGATTTCGCCGGCAAGCGCGTGGTCGTCGCGGGCGGCGGCGATTCCGCGCTCGACTGGGCACTCGCCTTGCGCGGGGTCGCGCGGCGCGTCACGCTCGTGCATCGGCGCGCCGGTTTCAGCGCGGCCGATTCGAGCGTCGCGCAGATGCGGCGCGCGGTCGACGCGGGCGAGATGGACTTCGTCGTCGGCGCGATCGCGGGACTCGGCGTCGAGGACGGCGCATTGAAGTCGCTGACGCTGCGGCATATCGACGGCGAGACGCAGATCGAGACCGAGCATCTGATCGCGCTATATGGACTTGTCGCCGACCTCGGCCCGATCGCGCAGTGGGGGCTGACGCTTCACGGCGGACGTATCGACGTCGATACGTCGAACTACGAAAGTTCGCGGCCCGGCATCTTCGCGGTCGGCGACATCGCGAATTATCCGAACAAACAGAAGCTCATTCTGTCGGGCTTTCACGAAGCGTCGCTCGCGTTGCGCAAGGCATATGGCTATGCGTATCCGGACAAAAAACGCGTACACGTCCATTCGAGTTACGACGCGAAGCTCGCGGAAAAGATCGGTTCGGCGGGGTGAGCGGTGGGCCATAGAACAGTTTGCCGTACGTGACCGCGGTCCTGCGTTATTTGCCGGCTGGCTGACTCGATGCCGCAGCGACATGCGCGGCATCGCCTTTCCTTTTGGCATCCTGATGAAAATCCTGCCGACGATCGCGAATACGTTTTTCAATCGCGAGCGTCCCGTTGCAATGCGGCGGCTGGCCCGACAACTCATTCACTGAGCAATCCGATAAATAGCGCGCCGGAATACGCGTACAACGACATGCGGCGCGGCGCAACGTTGCAGTAAATACGGAGTGGCAAAGCAGGGCCCGGCGTATAAGCTGTGCGCCTTATAAGCCTGAAATCTGCGAAAGATTCGCGCAGTGCCGCCAACGCGCCTGTGCACCCCGGCCAACCGAGGGGCCGATCATGCACGCATCGCGCGGCGCCCGTCATTCGACTACGCGCCACCACCCGGGCACAACGTATGCTTGAGACAACAACCCTTATACGTGCATGCCATGACCGAGTCCGATATTCCTTCTTTTCGCGAAAACGGCGAACCCGCCCAGTTGCAGGCCGAGGTTGCGTCGACGTCGCCAGGCGGCGCCGCAACCAGTATCGCTAGCACCATCGATTACTCGTCGCTCGTGCAGGCCATCGAGGACTACGCGATTTTCCTGCTCGACGCGGGCGGCCGTATCGTCAGCTGGAACGCCGGCGCGCAGAAGTTCACGGGCTATACCGAGAGCGAAATCGTCGGTCAGCATTTCTCGTGCTTCTACGCCGAGGAGGCCGTTGCGCGTGGCTGGCCCACGTATGAACTGGAGCAGGCCGCGCTGACCGGCCGTTTCGAGGACGAAGGCTGGCGCGTGCGCAAGGACGGCACGACGTTCTGGTCGAACGTCGTGATTACCGCCATCCGCAACCCGGCGGGCGAGGTCACGGGCTTCGCGAAGATCACGCGCGATCTGACCGCGCAGCGCGAGTATCTGGAAGCATTGCGGCAAAGCGAGGAGCGCTTTCGTCTGCTCGTCGACAGCGTCAAGGACTACGCGATTTTCATGCTCGATCCGCAAGGCTGCGTGGTGAGCTGGAATGCAGGCGCGGCGCGGATCAAGGGCTATACGCACGACGAAATCGTCGGGCGTCATTTTTCGCTGTTCTACCTGCCCGAGGAAGCCGCGGCGGGCAAGCCCGCGCGCGAACTCGCGATCGCCCGGCAGATCGGCACCGTCGAGGACGAAGGCTGGCGCGTGCGCAAGGACGGCACGACGTTCTGGGCCAACGTAATCATCACGGCCGTGTACGACGAATCGAAACGGCTGCGCGGCTTTGCGAAAGTCACGCGCGATCTGACCGAGCGGCGGCGCCGCGAAGAACTCGAACGCTCGGGCGAGCGCATGCGCGAATTTCTCGCCACGCTTGCGCACGAGCTGCGCAATCCGCTCGCGCCAGTGCGCAACGCGGTCGGCGTGATGCAGATAGAAACCGGCCTGAGCCCGGCGCTCGCCCTCGCGCGCGACCTGATCGACCGCCAGGTCACGCACCTCACGCGGCTCGTCGACGATCTGCTCGACATCGGCCGCATCATGTCGGACAAGGTCGAGCTGCGCATCGCGCGGGTCGATCTCGGCGAGCTCGTCACACGCGCGATCGAGGCCGCGCGGCCGTTTACCGATGCACGCGAGCAGCGTGTCGTCGCTCACGTGCCGGCCGAGCCCGTCATCATTCGCGGCGACATGACGCGGCTCGTGCAGGTATTGCAGAACCTGCTGCACAATGCGTCGAAATTCTCGCCGCAGGGGTGTGGCATCGACGTGATGGGGCGCGTCCACTTCCGTATGGCCGTGCTCGAAGTGCGCGACCCCGGTTGTGGCATTCCGGTGCGCTCGCTCGACAGGATCTTCGAGCTGTTCGCGCAGGAAAAGGACCACGAAGGACTCGGCGAGGGCGGTCTCGGCATCGGCCTCACGCTATGCAAGTCGCTCGTCGAAATGCATGGCGGCAGCATCGTCGCGAGCAGCGAGGGGCCGGGCCTTGGCAGCACGTTCACGCTGAGCTTGCCGCTTGCCGGAGGACTTGCCGAAGCCACCGGCGAAGACGCCGGTGTGGCGGCTCCCGAGGTCGAACCGCTGCGGGTTCTGCTCGTCGACGACAATCGCGATTCGGCCGACAGCCTCGCGATGCTGCTCGAACTCAAGGGCCACGAGGTGCGTATCGCCTACGAGGGCGAACAGGCGCTGCCGATCGCGGCGCGCTTCGCGCCGCATCTCGCGCTGATCGACCTCGCGATGCCGAAGATGGACGGCTATGCGACGCTCGCGGGAATGCGCGCGATGCCCGAACTGGACCGCACGATGTTTGCCGCGATGACCGGCTTCGGCCATGCGAGCGATCTCAAACGCACGCGCGAGGCCGGCTTCCATGCGCATCTCGTGAAGCCGGTGGAAATGGCGGTGCTCGATACGCTGCTTGCACAGGCGGACGCGCGTTTGCGCGTGCCGATAACCTGTCGACGCTGATACCGAGGGCGTCTGTGCGCACTCGGGAGCCGCCCGGCCCCGCCTAACCTCGTCCGCCGCGCGAAATCTCTTCGCCCGCGCGCAGCGGCATGCGCATCGTGACCGGAATCGAGGCGAACGAGCACAGCCCGACCACGAGGAACGCGGGCCAGAAATCCGACCACATGATGCCCGGATGCCCGTGCAGCACGCGCGAAATCTGCAGCACGATCCCGCCGACCGTCACGCCGAGACCGAGCGACATCTGCTGCACGACGCTGCCGAGGCTCGTCGCGCGGCCGACGTCGCGGCTCGCGATTTCCGCGTAGGTCAGCGAGTTCAGGCTCGTAAACTGCAACGCGGGGAAAAAGCCGCCGAGCAGCACGACGACCCAGATAATCCACGTCGGCGTGTGCGGGAAGAAGAGCCCGCAGGCGGCAATCGAAATGCCCGAGAGCGCCGCGTTGAATACGAGCACGGTGCGGAAACCGAAGCGGCGCAGCACGCTCGACGCGATCGTGCGCATGAACATGCCGCCGAACGCGGACGCGCAGGTAATCAGGCCCGACTGGAATGCGCTCATGCCGTGGCCTTCCTGCAGCAGCAGCGGCAGCAGGAACGGCAACGCGCCGAGACCGATACGAAATAGCGAGCCGCCGAGCACGCTCGCCTGGAAGGTCGGCACCCTGAAAAAGCGCAGATCGAGCAGCGGCAGCGGGACGCGCAGGGCATACACGGTGTAGAGCGCGAGCAGCACCGCGCCGATCGCGCACATGCCGAACGCGTCCGTGTTCGAGATCAGTTCGCCGCCGATCAGCGAAAGCCCGAGCAGCAGCAACACCGCGCCCGCCGCGGACAGGATGAAACCGATCCAGTCGAGCGGCCCGGGGTCGGGCTCGCGCGTGTTCGCGATGTAGCGGTTGGTCAGATAGATGCCGAGAATGCCGACCGGCACGTTGATGAAAAAAATCAGCCGCCAGTGCAGATAGGTCGTGATGAAGCCGCCGAGCAGCGGGCCGGCAGCGGGGCCGAGCATCGCGGGCACGCTCAGATAGTTCATCGCGCGGATGAAATCGGCTTTCTCGACGACGCGAAAAATGATGATGCGCCCGACCGGCACCATCATCGCGCCGCCGACGCCCTGGATGAAGCGCGCGACCGTGAAAGTCGCGAGCGAATTCGATGCGGCGCACAACAGCGAACCCGTCACGAAGATACCGATGGCCGTGCGGAAGATCGTGCGCGCGCCGAATTTGTCGGCGAGCCAGCCGCACACGGGGATGAACACGCCGAGTCCCAATACGTAGCTCGTTACGGCGATTTTCAGCGTGACCGGATCGCGCCCGAAATCGCGCGCCATCGCCGGCAGCGCGGTGACGATGACGTTCGCGTCGACGCTTTCCATGAACATCGCACACGCGACAATAAGGGGTGCAATCAGGGCTTTCTGGGCGGCGGACATGGCGGCGGGGCTGCGGCAAAGCACCACGGGTAAAGGGGGCATTATTGCACCTGTGCGGTGCGGATGGTGGATGCCGGCCCTGTCGATATCGCCCTTTTTCAGTTTTTGACATGTATAGCGGCCCTAGCGTTACGGTGATCGTCAGTTTTTGTTGCGCTGCGCCATGAAAAAGATCATAATCGGGTTATTGCTTAGGTATAAACCCTTATCACCCTAATTCGAGAGAGCCCATCATGAACGTCGCATCGACCGCAGTCCGTTCCACTCCTGCTACCACCACGCTGTTCGGCAAGCTGCGCGCTCTGGCGCTGCACGCGCTTCATCTGCATGTGCAGAACTGCGCCATGATCGCCGAAGCGTATCGCCGCCCGCTGTAAAGCCCGCCGGCGCGCAAGGCGCCTCGTGGTGAAGTCGTCGATGCCCGCTCCAATAGCGGGCATCGTGCTTTCTGGCCCCGTTTTTAGGGAGGAGCCGGGCGGTCAGAGCTCGGTTCGATCGGATGTGGGTGGAATCGTCTGAGCATACTGGGCCTGTGCGTTGCCGGCGCGGGCAGGCCGTTGTCGGCTGCGCCATCCACATACGGTTCCTCGGGACATACCCGAAGTCCTTCGCTTCAGACCCGCGATCGTTTTCTCCCTCAGAAACCGAATCGCGCCAAATCTCCGGCACGGCGCGATGGGCCGTGCCGCGCCTTGCGGCGCGCTCCCGCGCCTGATGACGGCACGCAAGGCGGCCGATCCGATGCCGCGAGCCCAAGCCTTTCAACCAGCTCCTTCCGCAGACGCGCCGCGCAACCGGACCGACAGCTAAATCGCTCATGCTGTCAACCTTTTGCACGCTTTGTCGTTATCTCTTTGTAATCGCCGACACAGGCGATACCGCGCGCGACGCCCCGTTGCCGCGACCGCTCTCGCAAGGCCCGCACTCACCATGTTTCGTCGACTTCACCACCCGTTCGCCCGGCTCGGCGCGCGGCTCAGCCGCGCAGCGAAAGCGACGGGCGGCCGGGGACTTCTGTCGCCCGTGCTTGCGCTCGTCATTTGCGGGCTGCTGCTGGTCGTGTTGCAGCATCTGTCCGAGGCGGTCGACTATCGCTCGGTGATCCGCGAATTGCGAGACCTGTCGGCGAGCGGGTGGATCGGCGCGCTCGGCGCGACCGCGCTCAGCTACGTAGCGCTCGTCGGACGCGACGCGGTCGGGCTGCGCTATCTCGGCACGAGCGTGCCGCGCGCGGCGCTGTGGGTCGGCGCGACCGCGGGCTCGGCGCTTGGCAATGCCACCGG
>NZ_JAAGPS010000213.1:0-6518 GCF_017105025.1 Paraburkholderia sp. Ac-20336
CCTTCAAGACCTCATGGCTTCACACCGAACTGTATCGCGCACGCAACTTCAAGCAGTGGATGAGCAAGGGCCTGTACCTCGGCACGCTGATGGTCGGCATCGAGCAGAAGCTGCTGGGCGGCAATGTGCCGTGGACGCTGCATCACCAGCATTGGGATCACGAGATGCTGAAACCGGCATCGCAGTGCAAGCCGATCACGTATCCGAAGCCCGATGGCAAGCTCACGTTCGACCGGCTTTCGTCGGTGTTCATTTCGAACACGAATCACGAAGAGAACCAGCCTGCGCATCTGACGCTGAAAGACCCGACCGTGCCGGTCAACGTCAACTGGCAGACCTATGCGGGTCCGGAGTCGCGTTACTGCCCTGCTGGCGTGTATGAATTCGTGAAGAACGATGACGGCAACGAACGGCTTGTGATCAATGCGCAGAACTGCGTGCACTGCAAGACCTGCGACATCAAGGACCCGACGCAGAACATCGTGTGGGTCACGCCGGAAGGTGGCGGCGGGCCGAACTACCCGAATATGTGATTGATGTTTGGCTTGCCTTCGCGGCGCACTGTTCGGAACAGAAGGACTGTGTTGCGGGGGCAAGTTTCGATAGTGCATTCGCGCTATCGCCTATACGCTCTCTTCGGCGTTTTGCTGCCCCTTCGCCGTTTTCTCTTATGACGATGGCTCGTGCACGACCGGGTCTCGCCCGGTCGCACACGCCAATCCATTCAATCCTGAAATCGTCGATACGGTAGTCCGCTGCGCGACGCGCTTACGGCGCCGCATCAGCGGGACCCGCGTTAAGGCGCGCTCGCCGCGATCTTCGGCGTGCTCACCGAAACATCGCCGCATTGCCCCCGATGCCGCAGCGCATGATCAATCAGCACGAGCGCGAGCATCGACTCGGCGATCGGCGTCGCGCGAATGCCGACGCACGGGTCATGCCGCCCGAACGTTTCGACGATGGCTGGCTGCCCCGCCTTGTCGATCGAACGACGCGGCGTACGGATGCTCGACGTCGGCTTGATCGCGATCGACACCGTGATGTCCTGCCCCGTCGAAATACCGCCGAGCACACCACCCGCGTTATTGCCGACGAAACCTTCCGGCGTCAGCTCGTCGCCATGCACGGAGCCGCGTTGCGCCACGCTCGCAAAACCCGCGCCGATCTCGACGCCCTTCACCGCGTTGATGCCCATCATCGCGTGCGCGATGTCGGCATCGAGGCGATCGAACAGCGGCTCGCCGAGACCGACCGGTACACCGGACGCAACCACGTTGATGCGCGCGCCGATCGAATCGCCGTCCTTGCGTAGCGCGTCCATATACGCTTCGAGTTGCGGCACGATGTCGGCGTTCGGCACGAAGAACGGATTCTCGTGCACCTGCGCCCAGTCGACGAACGGCACGTCGATCTCGCCGAGCGCCGCCATATGGCCGCGAATTTCGGTGCCGAATTTCTCGCGCAGCCACTTCTTCGCGACCGCGCCGGCCGCCACTGTCGGCGCCGTCAGCCGCGCCGACGAACGGCCGCCGCCGCGATAGTCGCGAATGCCGTATTTCTGCCAGTAGGTGTAGTCGGCGTGGCCCGGACGGAAGGTGTCGGCGATGTTGCCGTAGTCCTTGCTGCGCTGGTCGGTATTGCGGATCAGCAGCGCGATCGGCGCGCCGGTGGTCTTGCCTTCGAACACGCCCGACAGGATCTCGACCTTGTCTTCTTCCTGACGCTGCGTAACGTGGCGCGACGTGCCCGGCTTGCGGCGATCGAGTTCGAACTGGATATCGGCTTCGTTGAGCGCCATGCCCGGGGGGCAGCCGTCGATCACGCAGCCGATAGCGGGGCCGTGCGATTCGCCGAAGGTCGTGACAGTGAAAAGCGTACCGAGCGTGTTGCCGGACATGAGCGTCGTCCAAAGAAATGCGGGGAAGCCGCTATTATGCCAGCCCGCCGGGCTTGACCAGGCATCGCCGATCAGGTCTGAGAGAACGATCGGCGCGGAAGCGAGCCGAAAAGCCGGAGCGGTTGCGACACAGTAGACGGCCGGCTACCGGGATGGCCGAAGAAGCCAGGACCGCCGCGACAGTCGCCATCATGACCGCCACCGCCGCCATCGCGCCCCGCGCTATTTCCGCGCGCCGCGCAGCTCGCTCACGATTTCCTGCAGCCGTTCGGGCGTCGCCTGCTCCGGCTCGATCGGCTCGCCCACCGCGAGACTCAGCCGGCTCATCATCCCCTTCCCGATGGGCCGCGGCCAGTGCGTATCGACGGCGCGCGAAAACACGCTGCCCCACAACCCGCGCAGCGCCATCGGAATGACTGGCGCCGGTGTGCGCTTGACGATCTCGGTCACGCCGTGACGGAACGGATTCATCTCGCCGGTACGCGTGAGCTTGCCTTCCGGAAAGATGCACACGAGCTCGCCCTCGGCGAGCGCCTGCGCGCAACGGTCGTAGGCTTGCGCGAGCAACGCGGCGTCCTCGTGCGCGGGCGCGATCGGAATCGCCTTCGCATCGCGGAACAGCCAGCCGACGAACGGCGACTTGAATATCTGATGATCCATCACGAAGCGGATCGGCCGCGGGCTCTCGGCCATGATCACGATCGCATCGACGAAACTCACGTGATTGCACACGAGCACGGCCGCGCCCTCTTGCGGAATCCGCTCGGCGTGCACGAGCCGGATCCGGTAGAACGTGTGCACGAGCAGCCACGCGATGAAGCGCAGCAGGAACTCGGGCACGAGCGAATAGATGTAGCACGCGACCACGACATTCAGCAGCGCGGTGACGAGGAAGATCGCCGGAATGCTGAAGCCGGCCGAGGTCAGCACCATCGCCATCAGCGCCGAGACGATCATGAACAGCGAATTGAGGATATTGTTCGCGGCGATAATCCGCGCGCGATGGCTCGGCTGGCTGCGGCTCTGGATCAGCGCATAAAGCGGCACGCTGTACAGGCCGCCGAACAGCGCGAGCAGGAACAGGTCGGCGAGCACGCGCCAATGCGCGAAGCGGCCGAGAAACTCGCCGACGCTCAGCAGATGCCCGGCCGGCGGCAGTGCATGGCTTGCGAAAAAGAGGTCGATGGCGAACACGCTCATGCCGATCGAGCCGAGCGGCACGAGGCCGATTTCGATGCGCCGCTTCGAGAGCCGTTCGCACAGCAGCGAGCCGATGCCGATGCCGATCGAGAAGGTGCCGAGCAGCACGGTCACGACGTCGGGGTCGGCCGAGAGCACGTCTTTCGCGAAATTGAAGAACGACGCGAGAAACGTCGCGCCGATGAACCACAGCCACGAAATGCCGAGCAGGCTCAGGAACACGGTGCGGTTTTCGCGCGCGAGCTTCAGGTTGCGCCACGTTTCGCTGAACGGATTCCAGTTGATGCGCAGATCGGCCTGCGGCGCCGGCGTGGCCGGCACGAAGCCCGACACGACGCGGCCGACCAGCGCGATCGCGATACACGCGCAGGCGAGCACCAGCGCGCCGTGCCCGACCATCCCCGCGCCCGCGCCGCCGATGATCGTGCCGATCAGGATCGCGACGAAGGTGCCCATCTCGACCATGCCGTTGCCGCCGACCAGTTCCGCCTCCGACAGATGCTGCGGCAGATACGAGTACTTGACCGGCCCGAACACGGTCGAATGCACGCCCATCAGGAACGTGCACAGATACAGCAGCGGCGCGGCATGCAGCCAGAAGCCCGCGCCGCCGATCAGCATCACCACGATCTCGAAGCTCTTGACGAGCCGCGTGAGCTTCGCCTTGTCGTACTTGTCGGCGATCTGGCCGGACGTGGCCGAGAACAGCACGAACGGCAGAATGAAGATCGCCGAGATCAGGAACGCCGCGGTTTTCGGATCGACGCCGGAAAAACGCGCCGCCTGATACGTGACGAGCGACGTGAAGCCGATCTTGAAGACGTTGTCGTTCATCGCGCCGAGGAACTGCGTCCAGAAAAACGGCGCGAAACGGCGCTGGCGCAGCAGACGGAACTGGGATTCGTGCGCTTCATGCGCGCGAGCGGCGCGACGGGCGGCAGGCAAGGGACGATCGTTCATGAGGTTGGGGAAAGGGCGCGGGAAAATCGCGCGTTGCCCGTCCGGCGACCGGGCAGAAAATCGGGCAGAAAAAAAGCGCGCGCCTGCGCGCACGCTCTGTGAGCAGATTCGCGCCCGCGGCATGAGCCCGGGCGCGACGCCGGATCGACACGCATCAGCGCGTCGGCTGCTGCTCCTGCTGCTGTTCTTCCGGCCAGTCGCGGATATAGGCCTTCAGCATGCGGTTCTCGAAACCCTGCTCTTCGACCACCGCCTTCGCGACGTCGTAGAACGAAATCACGCCCATCAGCGTGCGGCTTTCCATGACCGGCAGATAACGCACATGGTGTTCGAGCATCATGCGGCGCACTTCGTTGACGTCGGTTTCCGGCGTGCAGGTGAGCGGATGATCGTCCATCACCTTGCGGATCGTGGAGGTGCCGACGCTGCCGCCATTCTTGCTCAACGTCATGATGATTTCACGAAACGTCAGCATGCCGACGAGATCGCCGTACTCCATCACCACGAGCGAGCCGATATCGTGCTCGGCCATTGTATTGACGGCCTCATGCAGCGCGGTATCCGGCGTGACCGTAAAAAGGGTGTTGCCCTTGACCTTAAGAATGTCGCTGACTCGCATGATCTATCTCCTGATACCACTCGTCTGGCAATGCATGAAATGATTTTTCGATCCTAGCGGAAAGGCCCATAAAAGGAAAGCGGGCCGCCCGGCCTGGCGCGACGGCGCTTGCATCATGCCGGATCCGTGCGCCGGCATGAACGCGTCGCGCTCCGCCCTCCGGGCACAGGCCGGCGGACTCGCGGACAGCCCCGCGGGAAAGCCGCGCTTGATACGGCGCGCGCCGGTGATACGATGGCCGGCCACCCTCATCCTTTGCGAGGCCGCCCGTGGCCCCGCCGCCCACGATGTCCGCCAACCGTTTCGATACGCTTGCGCTGCACGCCGGCGCCGCGCCCGACCCCGTCACCGGCGCGCGCGCCACGCCTATCTACCAGACTACCTCGTTTTCGTTTCGCGATCCCGATCACGCCGCGGCGCTCTTCAACATGGAGCGCGCCGGCCATGTCTACTCGCGCATTTCGAACCCGACCGTCGCCGTATTCGAGGAACGCGTGGCCGCGCTCGAAAACGGCGCGGGCGCGATCGGCACCGCGAGCGGCCAGGCCGCGCTCCACCTCGCGATCGTCACGCTGATGGGCGCGGGCTCGCATATCGTCGCCTCGAGCGCGCTGTACGGCGGCTCGCACAATCTGCTGCACTACACGCTGCGGCGCTTCGGCATCGAGACGAGCTTCGTCAAGCCCGGCGACCTCGACGCGTGGCGGGCGGCGCTGCGTCCCAATACGCGCCTGCTGTTCGGCGAAACGCTCGGCAATCCGGGCCTCGACGTGCTCGACATCGCCGCGCTCGCGCAGATCGCGCACGCACACCGCGTGCCGCTGCTGGTCGACTCGACCTTCACGACGCCCTATCTGCTGCGGCCCTTCGAGCACGGCGCCGACTTCGTCTATCACTCGGCGACCAAGTTTCTCGGCGGCCACGGCACGACGATCGGCGGCGTGCTGGTCGACGGCGGCACGTTCGACTTCGACGCCTCGGGCCGCTTTCCCGAATTGACCGAGCCCTACGACGGCTTTCACGGCATGGTGTTCGCCGAGGAAAGCACCGTCGCGCCGTTCCTGCTGCGCGCCCGCCGCGAAGGTCTGCGCGACTTCGGTGCGTGCCTGCATCCGCAGGCCGCGTGGCAACTGCTGCAAGGCATCGAGACACTGCCGCTGCGCATGGAACGGCACGTCGCCAATACGCGGCGCGTGGTCGAGTTCCTCGCCGCTCACGCCGCGGTCGAAACGGTCGCTTACCCCGAGTTGCCAACGCATCCCGATCACGCGCTCGCGCAGCGGCTGCTGCCGCGCGGCGCCGGCGCGGTGTTCAGCTTCAATCTGCGCGGCGACCGCGCGGCCGGGCGCGCGTTCATCGAAGCGCTGTCGCTGTTCTCGCACCTCGCGAACGTCGGCGACGTGCGCTCGCTCGTGATCCATCCGGCCTCGACGACGCATTTCCGCATGGACGCCGCCGCGCTCGCCGAGGCGGGCATCACGGAAGGCACGATCCGCCTGTCGATCGGCCTCGAAGACCCCGACGACCTGATCGACGATCTCAAGCGCGCGCTGAAGGCCGCCCAGAAAGCCGGGGCGCAGGCCGCCGCGACGCCGCGCGCCAACGCTGACGCCGCGCAGCAGAACGCCGCCGCCGCAAGCCTCGCCCCCGCCCCATCTGGCGCCACGCCCCCGTCCTGCCCGGAGTCCGCATGATCGTCAGCGTTCAGGGCCAAGCCGCCTACGCCTATACCGGCGGCAAACCGTTCGACCCCAGCCTGCCCGCCGCGGTGTTCATTCACGGCGCCGAACACGACCACAGTGTGTGGGCGCTGCAAAGCCGCTACTTCGCGCACCACGGCTT
>NZ_JAAGPS010000214.1:0-246 GCF_017105025.1 Paraburkholderia sp. Ac-20336
TGGCCGTGTCATTAAAAAAAAAAAAAAAAAAAAATGTAACATTCATGTGCCTAGAATACAGAGAAATTGCATCAATCAGTGTTTTTTGTATCTATATCCGTCGCGTAAGCACTGGTACATGTACAGCATCATACTCCCACTGAGTCATCTTATCCACATATCCCAGATCAACACATTCATGCTCGCGCTGACATGTATCGATTTACATACATGACGTTATTAAGCATACCCTAGACAGTATCATAT
>NZ_JAAGPS010000215.1:0-6597 GCF_017105025.1 Paraburkholderia sp. Ac-20336
CCACGCGGCTTCGCGAACGCCGGCAAGCGCGAGCAGCCGCGCGCGATTGCTCGCGACCGCGGCCGGATCGTCACCGGATTTCATGCCGAGGTTGAGGCCGCCGGGCTGGTCCGCGCCATCCCGCCAGCGGCCGAATGGCGCGTCGCTCACGCCGCCGTTGCGGGTGGTGACGAGCGCGCGCACGCGCGGCGAGACGTTCCATGCGGGTTGCACGACATCGGCGAAATCCAGTTCCGGCAAAGCTGCGTTCATGTGGGATCGTCCTCGTCATGGGCCTCGTGGGCCTCGTTGGCGTCGTGATCTTCGGGGTCAGCGTCGCCGTCGTGATCTTCATCGTAATCGGCGTCGGCGGACGATGCGTCGTAGTCCTCATCCTCGTAGTACACGTCGTCGAACTCGCCCGCGTCGTCGCGACCGAGGCCGAGCGCCTCGGACAGCGCCGCGATGTCGGCCGGCACCTCGGCGCGCCACTGCATCGAGCGGCCCGTCTTCGGATGAATCAGCCCGAGCCGCCATGCATGCAGCGCCTGGCGCGCGAAGCCGCCCGGCAGCGGCGTAACCGAACGCTTGCCGCGCGCGCGTCCATACACGGGGTCGCCGAGCAGCGGATGGCCGACGTGCGCGCAATGCACGCGAATCTGGTGCGTGCGGCCGGTTTCGAGATCGCAGTGAATCGCCGTGACCGGCTGCCGCTGCCAGATCGCCGCGTCGACGCGGCGGAAATGCGTGCGCGCCGGCTTGCCGGCCGCGCCCGTCACCACGGCCATGCGCGTGCGCTCGCGCGGATCGCGGCCGATCGGCGCGTCGATCGTGCCGTCCTCGGGCATGTTGCCCCACACGAGCGCGAGATAGCGGCGCTTGACCGTGCGCGCCTGCAACTGGCGCACGAGGTCGGTCTGCGCCTCGAGCGTGCGCGCGACCACCATGAGCCCCGAGGTCTCCTTGTCGAGCCGGTGCACGATGCCCGCGCGCGGCAGGCCGGCCGCGGCTTCGCCATAGCGATGCAGCAGCCCGTTGAGCACGGTGCCGCTCCAGTTGCCGGCGGCCGGATGCACGACCATGCCGGCCGGCTTGTTGATGACGACGAGCGTGTCGTCCTCGTAGACGATTTCGAGCGGCACCGGCTCGGGCGTGAAGGCGAGCTGCTCGGGCAGCAGGTCGGGCACGAGCTCGATCGTGGCGCCGAGCGGCACCGGCTGGCGAATCTTCGCCGGCTTGCCGTCGACGCGCACGCGCCCGGCTTCGATCCAGCTTTGCAGACGGCTGCGCGAAAATTCCGGAAACACTTTGGCGAGCACCTTGTCGAGCCGCTCGCCGGCCAGTTCGTCGGGCACCACGACCTGGCGCGGGCTTTCGTCGGCGATGCGGCCCGGCACCGGCGCCGCCGGGCTCGCGGCGGCTTCTTGCGAATGGCTTGCGGCGGGCGCGTCGGCGGCAAAATCGTCGTCGAGCGAATCGACGCCCAACGCGTCGGCGGGGTCGGCGCTTACGCTATAATCTTCGTTGCTATTCCCGGCGCCTGCGGTGCCTGGAGTATTTGAGCGGGTCATTGAGTCTGGGTCACCTGGACGTAAAGCTAGACTGGAAAATGCGAGCCTTGAACACCATCACTGAAGCAGCGGCGCTCAATTTGGCGGCCATCAAGAAGGCGGCCCGGAAAGTGGCCGGATACGTTGCGTGCGCCGCGGCCGTCGTCGCTATTGCGGCTTGCCACGGCCTGCCGGAGAAGACCGACGAAACGGCAACGTGGAACAACAACAAATTATATACGGAGGCGAACGACGCCCTGACCGGCGGTGACTTCGGCAAGTGCGCGAAATACTTCGAAATGCTCGAGGGCCGCGACCCGTTCGGCCACTTCGCGCAGCAGGCGCAGATCAACGTCGCATACTGCAACTGGAAAGACAACGAAGACGCCGCCGCCGACCAGGCCATCGACCGCTTCATCCAGCTGCACCCGGATCACCCGGACATCGCCTACGCGTACTACCTGAAAGGCATGATCCACTTCAACGACGACCTCGGTCTGTTCGGCCGCTTCTCGGGCCAGGACATGAGCGAGCGCGATCCGAAGTCGCTGCGCGAATCGTATGACGCGTTCAAGGTCGTGGTGGACCGGTTCCCGAACAGCAAGTACGCACCGGACGCGGCGCAACGCATGCGCTATATCGTGAACGCGCTGGCGTCGCACGAAGTCCACGCGGCGGACTACTACTACCGTCGCGGCGCCTATGTCGCGGCAATCAACCGCGCGCAACTCGCGCTGCACGAATACAAGAACGCGCCGGCCATCGAAGACGCGCTGCACATCATGATGCTGTCGTACGAAAAGCTGAACCAGCCGCAACTGGCCGACGACACGCGCCGCGTGCTCGCGGGCACGTTCCCGGACAGCCCGTACATCACGGGCCACGCGCGGCCGGGCACGCAGAAGTCGTGGTGGCAGTTCTAAGCTAACTTTGCTGAGCTTTGCCGCCCGCTGAATACATTCAGCCTCTGAAATAAAAAACGCCACGACCTGAAAGTCGTGGCGTTTTTTATGCCCGCGCATCCGCACGTCAACGTGTCTGCATGCGCACTGACACGCGACGCCCGCCGCCTGGCCGCGGGCGTCGCGCGCTCCCCCTCAATCCCGCTCGAACAACGCAATCGACTCCACGTGCGACGTGTGCGGGAACATGTTCACGACACCCGCCCCAACGAGCCGATAGCCGGCTTCGTGCACGAGCAGGCCCGCATCGCGCGCGAGCGTAGCCGGCGCACACGACACGTAGACGATGCGCTTCGGCAGCGGTCCATTGCCGCTCTGCGCGATCTCCGCGAGCGCCTTCGCGACCGCGAGCGCGCCTTCGCGCGGCGGATCGATCAGGAACTTGTCGAAGTGGCCGAGCGCGCGCAGGTCGTCGGCGGTCACTTCGAACAGATTGCGGCACGCAAACGACGTATGCCCCGCGACGCCGTTCAGCTCGGCGTTCGCGAGCGCGCGCCCGGTCAGCACCTCGCTGCCCTCGATACCGACCACTTCCCGCGCAAGCCGCGCGAGCGGCAGCGTGAAGTTGCCGATTCCGCAGAACAGATCGAGCACGCGATCAGTGCGCGCCGGCGCGAGCAAGCGCAACGCGCGGCTCACGAGCACGCGGTTGATCGCGTGATTGACCTGCGTGAAGTCGGTCGGCTTGAACGGCATGCGGATGCCGTATTCGGGCAGCGTGTAGTCGAGCTGCACGTCGAGCGGATAGAGCGGCGTGACTGTGTCCGGGCCGCCCGGCTGAATCCAGAACTGCACCTTGTGCTCGTCGGCGAAATCGCGCAGCACCTGTTCGTCGGCGGCGGTGAGCGGTTCGAGGTTGCGCACGACGAGCGCCGTGACCGACGAGCCGACCGCGAGTTCGATCTGCGGCATGCGGTCGTAGATCGACAGCTTGCGCACCATGAAGCGCAGCGGCATCAGCATGGCCGACACATGCGGCGGCAGCACCTCGCAGGTTTTCATGTCCGCGATATAGCTGCTCTTCTTCTCGTGAAAGCCAATGCGCATACCGCCCTTTTCCGGCAGATAACGCACGGCCAGACGCGCGCGATAGCGATAACCCCAAGACGGCCCGTGAATCGGCCGGAACACGGTTTCAGGGCGCAGCTTCGCGAGGCGCTGCAGGTTGTCTTCAAGCACGCGCTGCTTGACCGCGACCTGCGCGCGCACGTCGAGATGCTGCATCGAACAGCCGCCGCAAATGTCGAAGTGGCGGCATTGGGGCGTAGTGCGCATCGCGCTCTCGCGGAACACCTGCACGACTTCGGCCTGCTCGAATTTCGGCTTGCTGCGATGCGTCGTATAGCTGACGCGCTCGCCCGGCAACGCGCCTTCGACGAAGATCACCTTGCCTCGCGTGCCGTCTTCGCTGTCGGTGCGGCCCACGCCACGCGCTTCCATATCGAGCGAAACGATTTCGATGACCGGCTCGTTGCCGGTAATGACGAGCGCCGGCGTCGGGGCCGGCGCCTTGGCATGCTTCGATGAGCGCCGCGGCGCGCGACGTTGGGGGGCAGTTCGGGACACCTGCGACTTCCTGACAAACTGTGGGGAAAGGCGAGATTGTAGACGAAGCGCCGGGCTTGCCTGCGATCGTACGCGACTCGGCCGCGTGCGCCGCAAAGAGCCGAGGCCGAATTACCGCGGCAACCGGACCCGCACGTCTTCCTCCCAGCCGCAACACGCCGACTCGATGCGCCCACCCAACCGCGCGCGGCGGCTCACTGCTCGAACGCCGCCAGATACTCGGCCCACTGCGGCGCAGTTTCGAGCGCGAGCGCGTTCTTCACGAGATTGATCTCGTCAGCATACTCCGACGGCGAGAAGCCGCCGCGCATCAACTGGAAACGGCAATACAGCAGGTACGTGTTGACGACGTCGGTCTCACAGTAGTTGCGGATTTCCTCGATGCGCCCTTCCTGGAACGCCTGCCACACCTGGCTGCCGTCCATGCCCATCTTGCCCGGAAAACCGCACATCTTCGCGAGCGCATCGAGCGGCGCGTTGGCGCGTGCCTGGTACATCGCCAGCACGTCCATCAGATCGGTATGGCGCGCGTGGTAGCGGCTGATGTAGTTGTTCCACTTGAAGTCGCGGTCGTCCTCGCCGACGTCCCAGAAGCGGTACGCGGGAATGCCGTTGACGAGCGCGCGATAGTTGAGCACCGGCAGATCGAAGCCGCCGCCGTTCCACGACACGAGTTGCGGCGTGTACTTCTCGATCACGCGATAGAACGACTGCACGAGCGTTGCCTCGCCGTCCTCGGGCGTGCCGAGCGAGCGCACGCGAAAGCCGTTGCTGTCGCGGAACACGCAGGAAATCGCCGCGACCCGTTGCAGATGATGCGGCAGGAAATCGCTGCCGGTTTTTTCGCGACGCGCGGCGAACGCGTGCTCGGCGACTTCGGCGTCGCTCATCGAGGCGGGTAAATCTTCGAGACGGCGGATGCCGGCGACATCGGGAATCGTCTCGATGTCGAAAACAAGAATCGGTGTCATCAGGTTACAGAACGGCGTCCTTGCGGACACCGTTGGAGGCGAAGAAGCGCTTCAGACGCACCAGCGCTTCCTGTTGGATCTGGCGCACACGCTCGCGCGTGAGGCCCATTTCGTCGGCCAGCTCTTCGAGCGTGGCGGGTTCGATGTGATTGAGGCCGAAGCGCCGTTCGATCACATGGCGGTGCTTGTCCGACAGACGCGCGAGCCACGCGCGCGTCAGCGTTTCGAGCTCGCGATGCTGCACCTCCGCATCGGGCGACTGGCTTTGATCGTCGGACAGCAGATCGAGCAGGCTGCTCGCCGGATCGAGATCGAGCGGTGCATCGAGCGAGGCCGTGTGCTCGTTCAGCGCGAGGATGTCGGTCACTTCGTCGCTGGTTTTGCCGGTCAGGTAGGCGATGTCGTCGATGCTGGCGTCGCGACGCTCGGCGGCCTCGCCGGAATTCATCGAATTCTTCTCGAGATGGCGCTTCGCGCGCAGCACCTGGTTGAGCTCACGAATCACGTGCACCGGTAATCGCACCGTGCGCGCCTGGTTCATGATCGCGCGCTCGATGCTCTGGCGAATCCACCACGTCGCGTAGGTCGAGAAGCGGAAGCCGCGCGTCGGATCGAATTTCTCGATCGCGTGCATGAGGCCGAGGTTGCCCTCTTCGATCAGATCGAGCAGCGGCACGCCGCGATTCAGATAACCCTTGGCAATGCTGACGACGAGCCGCAGATTGCGCTCGATCATCACCTGGCGCGCCTCGAACTCGCCGGCCTTGGCAAGACGCGAATATTTCTGCTCTTCCTCGACGGTGAGCAGCGGCTTCACGCTGATGCGGTTCAGATAGTGCTGTATCGTGTCGGCCGTCAGCTCGGCCTGCAGCAGGGCGCGGAAATCGTCGGCGTCGGGTGCCGCGCCGCTCGAGCCTTCGCGCGTGTCGGCGGTTTCGTTCTCGTCGAGATCGCGCTCTTCCACGATCTCTTCTTCCACTTCCGAAGCGCCGCTTTCGTCCGCTGCGGCGGACGTGGCTTTGCTGATCTTCTCAGACTCGGCTTGCGGCGGGCGGCGCTTCGATTTCGGCATGGTCGTATCGCTTATTGCGGCGGCAAATACTTCAGTGGGTCGACAGGTTTGCCCTGCCGGCGAACTTCGAAATGCAACATCACGCGGTCGGAATCGCTATTGCCCATCTCAGCGATCTTCTGCCCTTTCGTCACCGCGTCCCCCTCTTTTACCATCAAAGCGCGGTTGTGTGCATACGCGGTGAGATAAGTTGCATCATGCTTGATGATAATGAGATTGCCGTAACCACGCAGCCCATTTCCGGCATAGACGACACGGCCGTCCGCCGACGCTTTCACCGGCTCGCCCGCCGTGCCGCCGATATTGACGCCCTTGTTGGTCGAGTCGTTGAACGTGTTGAGCAGCGGACCGCGCACCGGCCATGCGAACGCGACGTTACCCGCGGCAGCGCTGCCCGTGTCGGGTGCCGCAGCCGGATTGGCCGGCACCGTTGCGCCATTCGTGCTCGCGGCGCCGAGATCGGGAGAGCGTCGGGTAGGGAAAGAGGGTGAATGAGA
>NZ_JAAGPS010000216.1:0-6389 GCF_017105025.1 Paraburkholderia sp. Ac-20336
TGCGCGCCGCTGTCCGCGGCGGCAACGACCGCGGGTGTCGCGTGGCCCGCAGGCTCGCCACGCTCGAATACGTGCCACGCGCCGAAGGCGGCGGCGCCGATCACCAGCAGTGCCGCCACCGCGAGCGGCGCGCGTGAGCGCCCTTCGCGAGGCGGTGAGGCTGGCGGCACGACGCGGCCCTCGAGATTCGCGAGGATGCGTGAGCCGCCAGGCGGCGCGCCGGGCGCGTTCGCATCGGCGGCTTTGTCGGCCAGCAGGCTGGGCGGAGCTTTAGGGGTGGAGTTGTCCGGCGCACTCATTTACTGTCTCTTTCGAATCGTGCTCATTGAATCGGGCCTGTTTCACCGCAATAATACGAGGCGGCCCAGCTTCGGGCAGCGCTGATTCTAAAATCAAGCTTTACAAAAAACAATTACCACCACGCGGGTTCGCTTTTGGTCGCCATTGCTCTCGTCGTCTATTTCGCCATTGCCGTGCCGCTCGCCGCGCTATTGCTATTGCCGGCCGTGCGTGCGACGGTTTTCAGCACGCTATTCGAATTGCATAGCGTAATTATTCGTCGCGCGTCGACAAGCGCGACTCACGCGCGCAGCCACCTTTTTAGATCGGCAAGTTTTTCCCATTCGGGAATGACCGGCCTGAAAAATATACTTATCAGGCGGCGCTTGCCGATTTTCATTACCGCATGTATTCTTGCGACGCCGCCGCTGATTGCAATTGCATTGCGCGGCCATCAGCTATTTCAATACGATGACACACCCCGGGTACCGGACGAAAAAATCGCTGCCCTGCTGAACGGCGAGCAGCTGATTCCGCCGCCACCGCTGCCTCCCGAGGCCTTTACCACGAAGGAGGTCGAGCAGGTACGGCCCGAGCTGCACGATGCGAGCCGCGACTGGAATCTGCTGGATGCCGATTTTCGCACGCGCCTATTGCTCGTCTATAAAATCATGCGCGAGCAATACGGTTATGAAATGGCATTGCTGGAAGGTTACCGCAGCCCCGAGCGGCAAAACCGGCTTGCGCAAATGGGCGGCAATGTGACTAATGCGGCGGCCTTCCAAAGCTATCACCAATACGGACTGGCGGCCGACAACGCATTTCTGCGCGACGGCAAGCTCGTCATTTCAGAAAAAGACCCCTGGGCGATGCGGGGCTATCAGTTATATGGCCAGGTGGCCGAACAGGTAGGACTGACCTGGGGCGGCCGTTGGAAATTGATGGATCTGGGCCACGTCGAATATCACAAACCCGGCTTCGTACTGGGTCGCGCGCCGGCAAATGTCAAATGAGGCGCGACAGGAAATAAATGGGGAGTTTTATGGGGCGTTCATTCATTCCGCTCGGTGACAAAACCGACCTTGCCGCCCATCACGGCGACAACACCTCTGGCGGCGCCGCATCGGGCGCCGCGCCATCCGCTTCCCGCCCCGGCCGAACATGAATCCCCCCATGCGTCCCGGCTGCCACGGCCGGCTTTGCCCGAGCGCGCAGCGCACGTGACGCCCCCGCACACCACGACAAACAGCACCCAAGGCACCAGGACCTGACCGGCTTATGCAACGCCTCCTCAACGTGTTGACTCACAAGCGCACGCTCTCCATCATCGGCGTGATCGCGCTCGCTGCCGTGCTGATCATCGCCGCCGACGCACTACAGATCGACCTCGTGTGGGTCGCCGTCGTGCTCGGCGCGCTGCTCGTGATCCGGCTTCTGTTCTGGCTCTGGCAGCGCATGCGCGTGCGCCGCGCGAACCGCAAGCTCGGCGACATGCTCGAACAGCAGGCGCAGACCGAGAACGGCCCGGCCGCCCCCGCCGGGCCCACCGGGCAGGCGGATCTGGATGTGCTGCGCACCCGGCTCGTCGACGCCGTGAAGACCATCAAGACCTCGAAGATCGGTCAGCTTTCCGGCGGCTCGGCGCTCTATCAGCTGCCGTGGTACATCGTCATCGGCAACCCGGCGGCCGGCAAGAGCAGTGCCGTGCTGAACTCGGGCCTGCAGTTCCCGTTCGCCGACAAGCACAACGCCGTGGTGCACGGCATCGGCGGCACGCGCAACTGCGACTGGTTCTTCACGACGGAAGGCATCCTGCTCGACACGGCGGGCCGCTACTCGGTCCACGAGGAAGACCGCAGCGAATGGCTCGGCTTCCTCGGTCTGCTCAAGCGCTACCGTCCGAAAGCGCCGATCAACGGCATCATCGTCACCGCGAGCATCGCCGAGCTGACGGGCAACCGCCCCGAGTTCGCGATCAACCTCGCGAAGAACCTGCGCCAGCGCGTGCAGGAGCTGACCGAGAAGCTCGAAGTGTTCGCGCCCGTCTACGTGATGTTCACGAAAGCCGACCTGATCACCGGCTTCACCGAGTTCTTCAGCGGCAACGACCGCCAGGAATACGACCGAGTGTGGGGCGCGACGCTGCCCTACGAGCCCGACGAGAAGCGCGACATCGTCGCGCTGTTCGACGAGCGCTTCGAGGAGCTTTACGACGGCCTCAAGGAAATCAGCATCGCGCAGATGTCGATCAGCCGCGGCAAGCAGCTTGCGCCGGGGCAACTGAGCTTCCCGCTCGAATTCTCGGCGATCAAGCCGGCGCTGCGCGCGTTCCTCGCCACGCTGTTCGAGAACAACCCGTTCCAGTACAAGCCGATCTTCCGCGGCTTCTATTTCACCAGCGCGCTGCAGGAAGGCGAGACGAACAGCGCCGCCGCGCAGCGCATCGCGAACCGCTTCGCGCTTGCCACGGACGATCTGCCCAAGCCGCACAGCGCGTTCTCGAAGAACGGCTTCTTCCTGCGCGACCTGTTCTCGAAGGTGATCTTCGCGGACCGGCAAACGGTGCGGCAGTTCGCGAGCCCTGCCAAGACGCGCCTGCGCTATGCCACGTTCTTCGGCTTCGTCGCGGTGCTCGCGCTCGCGCTCGGCGGCTGGGCGTGGTCGGCCATCGGCAACCAGCAGCTCGTGGCGAACGTGCAGGCCGATCTCGACAACGTCGAGCGCCTCCAGCAGAACCGCAACGACCTGCAATCGCGCCTGCAGGCCATGGACATTCTCGAAGACCGCATCGAGCAACTCGAACAGTTCCGCCGCGACCGGCCGCTCGCGGTTTCGCTCGGCCTCTATCAGGGCGACCGGCTCGAACAGCATCTGCTACAGGAGTACTACAGCGGCGTGAAGCAGATCATGCTCACGCCCGTCTCGCAGAATCTCGCCTCGTTCCTCAAGGACGTCGACGCGCACCCCGAACTGCTGGCGCCGCTCTCGCACGCGCCCGATGCGGGCGCGACGCCCGTCTCGGCGCACGCGGCGATGGCGGCCGCGAACCAGGGCGGCCTCTATAGCGACGCATCGCCCACCAGCGTCGAAGACGCCTACAACGCGCTCAAGACCTACCTGATGCTCTCCGACAAGCGCCACGTCGAAGCGGCGCACCTGAGCGACCAGATCGCGCGCTTCTGGCGCGGCTGGCTCGAAACGAATCGCGGCAACATGCCGCGCGACGAGATGATCAAGAGCGCCGAGCGCATGATTACGTTCTACCTCTCGCGCGTCTCCGACGACGACTGGCCGATGATCGACGCGAACCTCGCGCTCGTCGACCAGACGCGCGAAGACCTGCGCCACGTGGTGCGCGGCATGCCGGCCCGCCAGCGCGTCTACGAGGAGATCAAGGCGCGCGCCTCGACGCGCTTCGCGCCGATGACGGTCGCGCGCATCGTCGGCGACACCAACACTTCGCTGATCGCGGGCAGCTACGCGATTTCCGGCACCTTCACGCGCGAGGCGTGGTTCCAGTACGTGCAGCCCGCGATCCGCGACGCCGCGACGAAGGAGCTGCAGGCGAAGGACTGGGTGCTCAACACCTCGGCGCAGGACGATCTCACGCTCGAAGGCAGCCCCGAGCAGATCCAGAAGGCGCTCGTCGCGATGTACAAGACCGAATACGCGGAGAACTGGCAGAAGTTCATGCAGGGCATCGCGGTGCAGGACTTCGGCACGTTCGGTCAGGCCGTCGACGCGATGAACCGCCTCGGCGACCCGCAGGACTCGCCGATCCGCAAGATCCTCGAAACCGCCTACGACCAGACCTCCTGGGACAACCCCTCGCTCGTGCACGTGAGCATCAAGCACGCGGAAAGCGGCGTGATGGGCTGGGTCAAGCAGTGGTTCTCGCGCAGCCCGGTCACGGCCAACCTCGACCTCAACGGCAATCCGGTCGAACCGTCGATGGGCCCGATCGGCCAGGCGTTCGCGGGGCTCGGCCGCATGGTCGTCACGCACGACAACGCGTCGCTGCTCGGCGGCTACATGGACACGCTATCGAAGGTACGCACGCGGCTGAACCTCATCAAGAATCAGGGCGACCCGGGCCCGGGCGCGCGTCAGCTGATGCAGCAAACGCTCGACGGCAACGGCTCCGAACTCGCCGATTCGCTGAAGTTCGTCGACGAACAGATGCTCACGGGCCTGACCGACACGCAGCGCAAGACGCTGCGCCCGCTGCTCGTGCGCCCGCTCATGCAGGCCTATGCGGTCGTGATCCAGCCGGCGAGCGTGGAAGTCAACAAGGTGTGGAACGCGCAGGTGTACCAGCCGTTCCAGGCTTCGCTTGCCAACAAGTACCCGTTCTCGGGCACCGCGAAGGTCGAGGCCGGCGCCAGCGAAATCGCCCAGATGTTCGGGCCGGACGGCGCGATCTCGAAGTTCGTCGGCACGACGCTCGGGCCGCTCGCCGTGCGCCGCGGCGACACGCTCTCGGCGCGGACCTGGGGCGACATGGGCCTCGCGCTCACGCCCGACTTCACCAGCGGCTTCGCGCGCTGGGTGGCGCCGCTCTCGGGCGGCGCGGCAGGCGCGGGCGCAGGCGGCGCGAGCGAGCCGCAGACCGTGTTCCAGATCCTGCCGCAGCCATCGAGCGGCACGACCGAGTACACGATCGCCATCGACGGCCAGCAGATGCGCTACCGCAACACGCCGCCGCAGTGGAGCAACTTCGTGTGGCCCAATCCGCAAGGCACGCCGGGCGCCTCGCTGTCGGCCACCACGTTCGACGGCCGCACGATCCAGCTCGTCAACGAGCCGGGCCGCTACGGTCTCGAGAAGCTCATCAACTCGGCGCAACGCACGCGTCATCCGGACGGCACGTTCGACCTCACGTGGACGCAAGGCAGCGTAACGGTGTCGGTCAGCATGCGCATCGTCAGCAGCTCGCAGCCCACCGCCGCGAGCGCCAGCGCGCCGCAACAGCAAGGCCTGAGCGGCGTGCAGTTGCCCTCGTCGATCGCCAGCACCGGCGCGGCCAACCCGGCTGCGGCCGCAGCTACGAGCGGCACCGGCACGGCCCCCGCCACCGTGGCGACGACGCCCAACCAGACAGGAGGAACCGCGCAATGACGCAGTCCGTTCAGGCGCAGATCGCGTACTTCGGCAAGATTCCGTCGCGCGGCGACTTCGTCAAAAGTGCGCACAATCCGCAGTTGCTGCAGACGCTGGACCGCTGGATCGCCCAGGCCATGGAACTGCTCGCCGACGACCCGCGCTGGAAGATCGTTTACGGCGACGCCCAGCCGATGCATTTCGCGTTTCTCGGCTCGCAGAGCAAGCTCGCGATCGCGGGGCACATGGTGGCGAGCCACGATCAGTCGTCGCGGCGCTTTCCGTTTCTCGCCGCCACGGCGCTCGAAGTCGAGCAGCCGCTCGCCTTCCTCGCGCGCAGCCCGCTCGCGTTCGCGCGGCTGTGGTCGCGCGCCGCCCAGCAGATGCAGCCGCTGCTCGGCGCGAATGAACCGGCCGGCGCGCTGCAGGCGCTCGGCGAAACCCAGGTGCCGGTGGACGTGGGCGGCACGGGCAACCCGCACGACGGCACCTTCAACGACTTCGTCGAGCACCAGACGCTCGAAGGCCTCGAACGGATGCTGCTCGCGAGCGGCCATCCGGTGCGCCTGCGCGGCGCGATGCTCGCGCTCGGCTCGCTGCTGCGGCCCGTGATGGCGAGCGGCTCGTCGCATCTGGAGCGCGGCCTCACGCTGCCGCTGCCGACCGACCCGTTCTACCGCAGCCTCGTCGCCGCGTTCTGGCTGGAGCTGATCGCGCCGTTCGTCTCGAAGGCCGACTTCGAGCTCGCGATCTTCATCGGCACGATCGCGCAGCGCGAGCGGCTCATCGTCGGCTTCAACGGCGCCTCGGCCAAGACCTTGCATAGCGTGGTCGATCCGCAAACCTACTCCGCTCACAACATCGATATCGACGATCCCGAGTGGGTCGACGATCACGCACAAAGCGACCATGGCATCAGCAAACTCGTCAGCTACCTCGATCAGCCGCAACTGTCGCTGCGGCTGGCGATCGACACGTTCCGCGAAGCGTTCGTTGGGGAGGCCGGCCAT
>NZ_JAAGPS010000018.1:0-66978 GCF_017105025.1 Paraburkholderia sp. Ac-20336
AGCGCAAAGAAGAATGTGAATTGGCGAGAATTAACGCCATCGCAAAAAAGCCCGCGCAAGGCGGGCTTCGTCGGGGCAGTGGGCGGCACGCTGAAGTCACCTGTCCCCGGTAGCTTGTGTGGGTACGCCGTGCTGCTGGCTCGCCTGGCGCACCGAGGCAATCCGCTCGCCGGCCGCGAACACGCCACGGCGCACGGCTTCGGTGATTTCGTCGGCGAGTTTTTCGTAGAGCTTCAAGGGGGTTACGGTGGAGTCGAAGGGGTCGAAGGAGTCGCGGGGCTTGCGAGGCTCACAGGGCCTGGAAAACGCCGACACGCGCGCCGCGATCAGGCTTGCGCAACTGTACTCCTATTCTTTCCGATTTTCTGTATCCGACGCCTTCAGGGGAACACAGTACGCTTGCGACTATCGGCCCGAAAAGCCCCCAAGCCTGCTCCATCGCCCCGTCATGAAGAAGAACGAAGCCAGCATCGAACCACGCATCGAGCCCTACAAGCACCCCGCCGCCGGCTGGGGCGCGCTCAAATACGTCGCGCTCAATCTGCTCAAGGAAAAAGTGGCGGGCGGCAACTACCGCACGCTGCTCAAGCAGAACCAGCCCGACGGCTTCGACTGCCCGGGCTGCGCCTGGCCCGATCGCGAGCATGCCTCGACCTTCGAGTTCTGCGAGAACGGCGTAAAGGCCGTGGCCGCCGAAGCGACCGGCAAGCGCGTGACGCCCGCGTTCTTCGCGCAGCACAGCGTCGCCGAACTGATGGCGCAATCGGACTTCGAACTCGAACAGCACGGCCGTCTGACCGATCCGCTCGTCTACGACGCGCGCTCCGATCGCTACGTGCCGATCGGCTGGGACGAAGCGTTCGAGCTGATCGCGCGGCATCTGCAGCAGCTCGGCGATCCCGATCGCGCCGCGTTCTATACCTCGGGCCGCGCGAGCAACGAAGCCGCGTTCCTCTATCAGCTGTTCGTGCGCATGTACGGCACCAACAATTTCCCCGACTGCTCGAACATGTGCCACGAAGCGACGAGCCGCGGCCTGCCGCATACGGTCGGCATCGGCAAAGGCACGGTCACGCTCGACGACTTCGAGCACGCCGATACGCTGCTGATCTTCGGCCAGAATCCGGCCACCAACCATCCGCGCATGCTCGGCGAACTGCGCGAATGCGCGAAGCGCGGCGCGACGATCGTGTCGATCAATCCGCTCAAGGAACGCGGACTCGAACGCTTCGCGAGCCCGCAGCATCCGGTCGAAATGCTCACGCTCGGCAGCACGAAGATCAGTTCGGTGTTCATCCGCCCGAAGGTCGGCGGCGACTTCGCGCTGATCAAGGGCGTCGCCAAACGCATCATCGAACTCGACGACGAAGCGCTGGCCTCGGGCCTCGAACGCGTGCTCGACGTCGGCTTTATCGCCGAACACACGGTCGGCTTCGAGGCGTTCGCCGACGATCTGCGCGCCGAGCGCTGGGACACGATCGTCGCCGAAGCGGGCGTGCCGTTCGAAGATGTATTGAAGCTCGCCGACATCTACGCGCGTGGCCGTGCGGTGATCTCGACGTGGGGCATGGGCCTCACGCAGCACAAGAACTCGGTCGCGACGGTGCAGATGCTGTCGAACCTGATGATGATGCGCGGAAATATCGGCCGGCGCGGCGCGGGGCTGTGCCCGGTGCGCGGCCACTCGAACGTGCAGGGCGACCGCACGGTCGGCATCGAGGAAAAGCCAACCGACGCGTTTCTCGACAAGCTCGGCGCGGTCTACGATTTCGAACCGCCGCGCGAGCATGGGCTCGACGTCGTCAACACGATTCAGGCGATGCTCGACGGCCGGGTGAAAGTGTTCATCGGCCTGGGCGGTAATTTCTCGATCGCGACACCCGACACACCGCGCACGTGGGAGGCGATGCGCGCCTGCGATCTGACCGTGCACGTCACGACCAAGCTGAACCGCAGCCACCTCGTGCATGGCCGCGATGCGCTGATTCTGCCGACGCTCGGGCGCACCGAGATCGATCTGCAGAACGGCGTGCCGCAGGGCGTGAGCGTCGAGGATTCGATGAGCATGGTGCACATCTCGTATGGCATGAATCAACCGGCCTCGGATAATCTGCTCTCCGAAGTGGCGATCGTCGCGCGCATGGCGCATGCGACCCTGGGCAGCGCCAAGGTGGACTGGCTCGCGCACGCGGCCGACTACGCGCTGATTCGCGACGGCATCGCGCAGGTGATCGACGGTTTCGCCGATTACAACGAGCGCCTGAAGAAGCCCGGCGGCTTCCATCTCGGCGTGGCGTCGCGCGAGCGCATCTGGAAAACACCGAGCGGCAAGGCACAATTCCTCGTTCACGCGATCGCGCTCGATACGCCGATTCATCTGGCGCGCAAGCAACATGGCGAACGGCTCATGACGCTGATGACCACACGCTCGCACGATCAGTACAACACGACGATTTACGGTCTCGACGATCGCTATCGCGGCGTGTACGGACAACGGCGCGTGCTGTTTGCCAATCCGGACGATATCGCGATGCTCGGGTTCGCGGCCGGCCAGCGCGTCGATATCACGAGCGTATGGGCCGACGGCATCGAGCGTCGCGTGGATGGCTTCCTGCTCGTCGAATACGACATTCCGCGCGGTTGCCTCGGTGCGTACTATCCGGAGACGAATCCGCTCGTGCCGCTTTCTTCCGTGGCGGATGGCGCGGGCACGCCGACTTCGAAGTCGATTCCAGTATTGCTGACGGCTTCGGTGGTTGAGGTGGCGGCTTGAGGTGTGCCGCTCGATGTTTGGGGCGTGTGGCCTGCGGGCTCGTTATGCGTGCCACGCGTGCACGACATGTGCACAAAGCGCGCGCGTCAGGCTGTCTTCTTCGTCAGATCGCGATGGGTCAGATAAAGCCGCAGGTCGAATTCGATCTGCTGGTAGCCCGGCTGCATGAACTCGCACAGACGATAAAACGCCTTGTTGTGATCGCTCTCCTTCAAATGAGCGAGTTCATGCACGACGATCATCTTCAGAAATTCCGGCGCCGTCGATTTGAATAGCGACGCGATGCGGATTTCCTTCTTCGCCTTCAGCTTGCCGCCCTGCACGCGCGAAATGCTCGTGTGCAGACCCAATGCGTGCCGTACGATGTCGAGCTTGCTGTCGTAGGTGACCTTGTCGATCTGCTCGGCGCTGCGCAGATGTTCGCGTTTCAGTTCGGCGCAATACGCGTAGAGCGCGCGATCGGTCTGCACGTCGTGCGTGTTCGGATATTTCCGCGCGAGGTAGGCGCCGAGCTGATCGGCGGCGATCAGGGTTCTGACCTTCTCCTGTAGAGGCGCGGGGTAGCCGGTCAGGTATTTGAGCGGGAGCATGAAAGAGGACGGGGTTTTGTCGGATGGATATTATGCGGGGTTCAGTTTGTTGGCGAGGTTGAGATTTGTCAGGCGCCGACTAGACTCCGCACGACGTGGTGAGCCAAGCTGTCAACGACGCACCAACCGTGTGCGCCTAGAAGGATAGCGGTATCGGTAACGCGTGATGGATAGATATTGCTATCGGCAGAATTGATCACGGGAGTAATAGCCGATCAAAATTGAAGCCGTCTATTACCGCTCCGCCCCACTTGAACAAAGGTTAGTCCGCTTCCGCGCCCTGATAGTGGATTTGCCCGAACATCAGGCCAGCGCCAATGGAATCTGTCAGCCCTTCCATACGGCCCTGTGTTTTGATAAAAACTGGGGCGGACATAATCGCTTGCCGCAGAAACGTACCGCCCGCCCACGGGACCATTGCAGCTTTCATTAGCTCCAGATTGATTCCTGCAAGTAGATATGATCCGCTCCAGCCCGCAAGATAACCAGCGGACCAATCCAGATAAATGATACCTCCCTCAAAATTTTGGGCTTCCAACTCGTCACCATGAAACGTCTCTGTCATGTACACAGTCCCATTACTATCAAAACCCTTTGCAGAACCACTTCCCCCTATACCATGTCCCCGGATTGAGATTTTCGGCAATTCGAGCTTCTGCAATTTCAGCCATTTAAGAATAGGAATCGAGAGACCTATTCCCACTCCCGAATATTCAAATTTCCGAGGTGGTCCACTCGGCGGATCGACAACAATAACGCCTCCTGATGCAAGAAGAAGATCGACATTCAAGCTGCCACCTGCCCCAGTTTTATAACGCCATTGACTCTCACGCAACGACTTGATCCACATAATTACCCATACCTCCCCCTGAATGGCTCTCCTGTCCAGCCTGCATAAAGAAATGCAATTGCAAGGACAGCCAACATAAATTCTTCAAACCAAATTCCGTAGAAGTCGTCAATTCGTGCGGTTTCTCTTGGCATAAGCGGGTCGTAGCGAACCAGAACGGAATCACCAACATCTGCAGAAATAAAGCTTGCCGGAAACGTTATCTGCTTGCCGCGTTGCGTCACAAAAGCAATCTCGGGATGACGTTCACCATGGTTTAGCCGGATAACCTTGCCCAAGGTTGTAGTAGATGTCCGAATAAAATCCAGATTCGACTTGACTTCCGATATCGCCCCAATCAATAGAGCAAGACCAATGATCAGGGCAATGTAATTGCGTTTTCGCATACTATTTCGCAATATTCTCTCGGATATCAAATTCAGCTGTAACCATCCCACCGCTCCCACCGACAACGTTTTGCACCTTGTATTCCTGCTTCACTTTCGCAAACGACAGGCGAACGCGCTCCATATAATTCGTGCCCGCGACCGACGGTTCAACCTCAATGATAACAACATCGCTCATCGTGATTTTCAGAAATTCAAACGGAATACCCCCCGCCTTACGCATCGTTAAAACTACCTGTGGAATGTGGCGGCCCGTCAGACAGTAACGCATCAGGTTAGGGCTGGCACGATCGATATGGTGTAGAAACTCAAGATCGTTAATAGTCGCCTTACCTACTCCACCTCCAGCACCGGACATCATTGCAGATTGTTGCTCCATCTTCCAATGCCAGCCGGTCACTTCTAATTCGCCTCGGTGAAATTCATCCTGCGACTCACCTGAAAATACCGTCAATCTTGACAAACATATCCGCCATAACATCCCCAGTCTGCATTGAGATCAACCGTCGTCAGTAGTTAAAATATCGTACGGACAACATCGCTTTGCACGCATCATGCATGTGCCTACATCACATGCAGATACACATCGGAAGCCATGATTCGAAAAAAATAGGCTCGTTGGAATCAGACAACTCTGAAAGCTAGGACAGTCGCCCCCTTCTGTCTTCTACCTGATCCAGGAAAACAGTGAAACAACGCTCCAGTCAATTTCAAGATACGTATTGGAAAGTTGTGATATTTGCTACGCAGTCTTTAATTATTGTTAATTCGTATCTTTCCTTGACTTGCGTCCCTTCACGACCCTGCATCACTGTGGCAGCGTAGCGAACGCTTCCTTCAGACAAGGCTCGCCTTCACTGATAGAGCGACCGTCACTTTCGAGGAATCTATGCCGTTACAGGGAAAATTCGTTGTTGATAACAAGCCGGTTTTGCATCTGGACATGAAGGGTATCGGGTCGTTTCCAGCGTTCTCGGGCGATGAAATCTATCGCAATCGAAGTGGATGCACGGCTGTAGTCGATAAAGGGCCTTTGCCCGCGGGGAAGTATTGGATCGTCGATCGGCCTGGCGGCGGTATCGGTTCGAGAGCAGAAGCCTATCTCAAAGACTCATGGAATTCTGCTATTGGCACTCCAACACATCATACCGATTGGTTCGCGCTGTACCGCAACGATGGCTTGATCGATGACTGGACGTGGGTGAATGGTATAAAGCGCGGCAATTTCCGGTTACATCCTTCCGGGGGAGGTGGACATTCGTTCGGCTGCATTACGCTACAAAGCCGCGTGGATTTTCACAATCTTCGTCAAGCGCTGCTGCGAACTGGAACTATCTGGGCTGGCAATTCTGTCATGCGTGCATATGGCTGGATCGAGGTAATTGCAAATGGCAAAACTTGTCCGTAAAACCGCTAAGGTACTGCTGTTCTGCGGCTTGTACTTTTTAGCGATCCGGTACGTTCACACCTATCCGATGCCGATGACATTGCAACAGCAACATTATTTAATCGTGATCTCGGACGCATTCAGAGTTGCCGACTATGAACTGTTCTACATCCTGGCCATGATGCTTATCGACCTGATCGTTACTATCATCGTGTACTCGATCCTGATGAGACTTTGGCGCCGCTATCGCATGAAGGAATAAAAATCTCCGTCACATAGCGCGTTGGTTCGCAGCCAGCGCGCTATGTGACTGGATCAAGGTAATTGCAAATGGCAACACTTATCTGTAAAGCCGCCAAAGTACTGCTGTTCTGCGGATTGTATTTTTTAGCAATCCGGTACGTCCACACCTATCCGATTCCAATGACGTTGCAGCAGCAACAAGAACTGATCGTGATCTCAAACGCATTTGGAGTTGGCGATACCGAACTGTTCTATATCCTGGCCATGATGCTCATCGATCTGATCGTTACCATCATCGCTTACTCGATCCTGATGAGACTTTGGCGGCACTATCGCATGAGACGATAAAAAATCCCCACCAACACACCGCAATTGATACGCCTGCTGCCACCAATCACAGCAGCAGCAACAGCAGGCGCCCCCCATCACCCCACCAACGGCGCCACCGACGCCCCACCGATCCGATGCCGCGCCAGCGCTTCAGCCACAAAACCCGACGCCTTCATCTCCTCGACGAACGCCCGCAACGCTTGGGCCGCGCCCTCGCCGCGACTCTTCGGCACACCCATCGCCTGCTGAATCACCATGAAGCGCTCGCCAAGCAAACGCAATCCGCCAACTTGCCGCGCGTCCGCTTCGAGTTGCTGCTTCACGCCCGCCGCCACTTCCGCCTGCTCTTCGAGAAACGTCTGCACCACAGTCGGCGAAGTCGGCGCGCGCACGATCCGCGCATCCTTCAACGCGCGCGTCAGAAACAGATCGTACGCACTCCCCTTGCCGACCACCACCCGGTTATGCGCACGATCGACCTCTTCGTTCGAGCGAATCGGCGAATCGTCGCGCACGAGGTAATAGCCTTCGATCAGCACATACGGCGCGGTAAACGCGATTTTCTCGCCGCGCAGGGGATCGATCGCGAAGAAACCGAAGTCGGCCTGCTCGTCGCTGACCGCCTGCACCGACTTGCCCGCCGCATCGAATACCACCAGTTCCAGTTCGACGTTCAGGCGCGTCGCAAACGCACGCGCCAGATCGACCGAGACACCCACCGGTTCGCCGGACACCGGGTCCTGGTTCGCGAGTATCGGATTGCCGAGATTGATCGACGCGCGCACCTTGCCCGTAGGCGTGAAAGATGACACGACGGTCTGATCGATTGCCATATTTGCTCCGTGAGTTCGAAGTCCCTGAATCGGCACGACGGCACGCTCAGAATGCGTGCCGCAGACCCAATGCCGTCGTCGTCGCCGAACCGTAGCCGCTCGTCTTGTCGTACATGCCCACGAGATACACGTCGGTGCGTTTCGACAGCGGGTAATCGTAGGCGATCGAGCCCGTGTTACGCATCGTGCGCACGTTGAGCGGCGCGCTGCGCGTCGTGCGCGCCCACTCGGCAAGCACCGAGCCCACGCCGATCGGCGCCGACAGACCCAGCATGTACGTGTGCGCGCTCGCCGGCTTGCCGTAGGTCTGCGCCCCCTCGGCCAGCGCATAGACTTTCGCGATGTTGAAGTTGTACGTCATGCCGCCCATCCACATGTCCTGCTCGGACACCGGCGCGGTAACCGGCGTGCGCACGCGCTGCAACGACACCGCCGCGAGGAACGGCCCGTTCACGTACTTCGCATGCAAGCCGAGATTGGCGATGCCGTTCGCGCCCGCGACGCCGCCGAACCCATAAATTGCCGAGGCGGTGAGCCCGGCCAGATTCGGCGTCTGGTATTGCGCGGCATTGTCCCAGACGGTGTCGCCGATCACCGTGTTGTTGAACGTCGCCACGAAGGTTTGCAGAACGATCGGCGAGAACACCACCGACGCGCCGAACGGGTTCAGCAACTGCATGTTGATGTAGGTCGGGTTCGTCTGGCGGCCCAGCCACAATTTGCCGTAGTGCGTCGACACGCCGACGTACGCGTTGCGGGACAGGAAAGGATCGGCCGGCGTGCGGCCCATCGCGCCCGTGTTCGGCTGGAAGAAGCTTTCGAGTGCGAACTCCACCGAGTTGCCGCCGCCGATATCCTCGGAGCCGCGCAGGCCCCAGAACGACGTCGTCAGGCCGCCGCCGCCCAGCGTGACCGCGGCCGCCGGCCCGCTGCTGTGCTTGACGCTGCCGACATACGTGCCGACGATCCCGTACAGCTGTACCGACGATTGCGCGTACGCCGCGCCCCCCGTCAATAAACCCATGCCGAGCGCCATGCGCGCGTACTTCGCCAACCGGCTGCCGTTCTTCCTTGTCATCGCGAGAGTCTCCAGATCGTTGTTGTGCATCGTCGGACGATGTCGTGGCATCGCCGCCGGGGTTGCGCGCGAGCGCGCGCTGCCGCGCCCCGTTGCGGCAACGGGGCGGGCAGATTCTTTTTTTCGGGGTAGGGGTATGGCTGGCGCCGCGCGACAGGGCGGCGCCGGTACGGCTCAGGTACAGCTCAGATACAAGCTCACTCAGTGCGGATACGCACTCGGATCAGGGCGCGATCTCTTCGAGGCTGCGCTCGCGCGTTTCGATCATGCCCGTCGCAGCCAGGGCGCCGACCGCGCTGACTGCCGCGAACATCAGGAACACCGAACCGGTGCCCTCGGTGTGCACGAGCAGACCGACGAGCGTCGGGCCCACCGCCGACGCGAGCCGCAGCCACGACGTCGCGAGGCCGGTGCCGGTCGCGCGCATCCGCGTCGGATAGACCTCGGGCGTGTACAGATAGAGCACCGCGTTGATCGAACCGATCAGCCCGTAAGTGAGCGTGCCCATCACCATCACGCCCCACACGCTGTGCGCGGCGAACAGTCCGAGCGCGACCGACAGCGCGCCGCCCGCGCAGAACGCCGCGAGCGTCCAGTTGCGGCGGCCGATGCGGTCGATCGAATAGGCGCACACGAGAAGCAGCACGACCTGGGCGATGTTGGTCATCGACGCCGCGCGCAAGGCCGATTGCAACGGCAGCTGATAGACGGTGCGATACAGCGTCGGCAGCCAGTTGTTCAGGCTGTTCGCAATGAAGAACGCCGTCGCCCACAGCACCCACACGATCAGCGTGCGGCCGCGATAGAACGGCGAAAGCAGTTCGCGCCAGCCGGCCTTCTTGCCCGTCGGCGCGAGCTTCGCTGCGCTCACCTTCGGGCCGCCCGCCGCCAGGATGCGGCGCGGCGTGCTCGCTTCCATGCTGCGCACGACCACTTCGGCTTCCGCGTAGCGTCCCTTGCCGATCAGCCAGCGCGGCGACTCCGGCAGCCGCGACACGAAGAACGCGATCATCAGGCCCGGCACCGCGCCGATCCAGAACATCACCTTCCAGCCGACCGCCGGCACGAGCCAGGCGCCGAGCTGCCCCGCCGCCATCAGGCCGACCGGGAAAAGCATTTCGTAGAGCAGAAAATATTTGCCGCGACCGTGCGCATTCGACAGTTCGCTGATGTACGTCGCCGCGACCGGCATCTGTCCGCCGACGCCGATGCCCTGGATGAAGCGGCACGCGAGCAGCATCGGAATGTTGCCGGACAGCGCGCAGCCGAGGCTCATCACCGACATGATCGCGATCGAAACCGTCGCGCTGCGAATCCGGCCCGAGCGCTCGGCGTACCAGCCGAACACGAGCGCGCCGATGAACTGGCCGATATAGCTCGCGCCGATCAGAAAGCCGATCTGCAGCGGCTTGATCTGCCACAGGCCGACCAGCACCGGCAGCACGAACGCGAGCGAGAGCGCGTCGAACGCATCGAAGAACGTCGAACTGCCGATCACGACGCGCGCCTTCGTATGCCAGCGCGAAAACGGCACGCTTTCGATGCGCGCGAGCAGTTCGGCCGCCTGCTGGCCGGAGGCGGCGGCCGCCTCCGCGCTGCCGGCCATGTTGTCGCGCAGCGTAGGCTGCGAGCCTGCCTGCGCGTTTAAGACTCTGCTGTCCCGCATCTGTGTCTCCAGTAATCGTTGTTCTGCTGTCCCGGTTGAGTGGCGGACCGAATCCGTCGCTTGTGCCGTCGCTTATGTCGTCGTTTGTGCCATCCGTGCTACCGCCGCTCAGTCGGCCTCGGCGCCACGCGCGCCCGCGAACGAATCGGCGAGACCCTGCCAGCGGCGCACCGCTTCGGTATCGATGTCGAACAGGTCGAGCACGCGGCCGAGCGTCTGATCGACCATCTGCTCGAGCGACGCCGGCTTCGCATAGAACGCGGGCACCGGCGGATAGACGATCGCACCCGCCTCGGTGACCGCGCCCATGCTGCGGATATGCCCCGCGTGCAGCGGCGTTTCGCGTACCATCAGCACGAGACGGCGGCGCTCCTTCAGCATCACGTCGGCCGAGCGCGACAGCAGCGAACTCGTGCAGCCGGTCGCGATCTCCGAGAGCGTCTTGATCGAGCACGGCGCGACGACCATCCCGTCGACGCGAAACGAACCGCTCGCGATCGCCGCGCCGATGTCGGCATTCGGGTAATGCACGTCGGCGAGCTGCTTCACGTCGGCGAGCGTCATGCCCAGCTCGTCGGCGAGCGTGATCTGGGCCGAGCGGCTCGCCACCAGGTGCGACTCGACGTTGGCCGCGCGCAGCATCTCGAGCAACCGCACACCGTAGATCGCCCCCGACGCGCCGCTGATGCCGACGACGATGCGGCGTGCCCGGTTGCCGCGCGAGTGCTCAGATGAAGTCAGATCGTGCATCGTGGACTCGCCGGTGAAAAGTGCATCAATGGAAGGCGTACACGAGGGCCACGGCCACCACCACGCCGAGCGTTGCCCACAGCCACAGCTTGCTGCTGCCGCCGCCCGCCGCGCGCGCGCTCGATGCCACCGCGGCCGTGGCGGCCGCATGCGGCGTGGTACTTTGCGCTGCCCCGGCGGCTGCAGCGTCTGCCGTGTCGGCACTGCCGTCAACCACGGCCTCGGCCGGCATCTCCGGTGCGAGCGCTTCGGTGAAGCGCCCGAAAAACTCTTCGGCCATCTTCTTCGCGACGCCGTCGATCAGCCGCGCGCCGACCTGCGCGAGCCGGCCGCCCACCTGCGCATTCGCGCGATACACGAGCTTCGTGCCGCTGCCTTCCGGCGCCAGTTCGACCTGCGCGGTGCCCTTGCCGAAGCCGGCCGCGCCGCCCGAGCCCTCGAAGCTCAGCGAATAGGCTTCCGGCGCGCGCAGATCGGTGAGCGTCAGCTTGCCGTTGAAGCGCGCCTTCACGGGCCCGACGGCAGCGGCCATCACGACCTTGTAGTGCGTGTCGTCGACGCGTTCGAGCGACTCGCAGCCGGGCACCGATACCTTCAGTATCTCGGGGTCGTTCAATGCGTCCCAGACGCGCTCGCGCGGCAGCGGCAAAATGCGTTCGCCGGTCAGTTCCATTGCAAATCTCCTTGTACTGCGGACGACAGGCTCTCTCGCCGGCCTCATGGGCGCGATATGGGAGAACCGGTATGACGGGTGGTGGCGGCGCCGGCTCCCGGCGCCGCGTTCATTGCGGCTCGCGCATGCTCAGTCGAGCACGTGCCGCCATTTTTCGCGGACCTTTTCCTGCAATTCCTTGCTCGCCTCGGCCACTTCGGGAAACTCCTTGATGAAGTCGTACGGACGGCAGGCGTCGATGATCGCCTTCGAATTGAACGGCGCCTTGTACGGATACGCGATCGACATCGGATCGTTCTTCGAGCCCATGCCGCGCTTGATGATGTCGATGTCGAGGTCCGGATCGGAGCGCGTCGCGACGGCCCACATCACTTCCTGCAGATTCGACGGATCGATGTCCTCGTCGACCACGATCGTGTAGCGCGACATATACGCGCCGACGCCGCACTGGTTCAGGATATGCCCGGCCTGGCGCGCATGGCCCGCATAGCGCTGGCGGATCGACACGACGTTGAACATGCGCGCGCCGCCGATCTCGTGCGCCCACACGCCTTCGACGTCGGGCACGCCGGCGGCCTGCAACGCGTCGACGAGCAGCGCCGAGCGCATCACCGCCTTCGAGTACGAGTAGTCGTTGGGCGGTTTGGCCGGCGGGCTGCCCATGATGATCGGCTGGTTGCGGTAGTAAATCCGCTCGATCGTGACGACCGGCGCGGTCTCCGCCTTGCCCGGGTAATAGCCGTGGAATTCGCCGAACGGCCCTTCGATACGCTCGTCGCCCGGATGCGCATAGCCTTCGATCACGATCTCCGAGGCGCTCGGGAACGGCAGGCCGGTCAACTGGCCGTTCACGACTTCGACCGGCTTGCCGAGAATCGCGCCGATGTAGTTCAGCTCGCACATGCCGAACGGCACTTCGATGCCCGACACGAGGTAGCCGAGCGGATCGCAGCCGATCACGATCGCGACCGGAAACGGCTTGCCGGCCTTCATATGTTTGTCGTATTGAATCGCGCCGTGCTTGCCCGGAATCATGTCGAGGCCGACGTGATTGCGGTCGTGAATCATCACACGATAGGTGCCGACGTTGATCCAGTCGGAGTCGAGGTCTTTCGTGACGACCATGCAGCCGGTGCCGATATAGCGGCCACCGTCCTTTTCATGCCACAGCGGCGACGGAAACGAAAACAGGTCGACGTCGTCACCGCTTTGCACGTTCTCGAACACCGCGCCGTCGTTCACGACGACCGGGTCGTACCCCTCGGCCTGGCTTTGCCATTGCTTGGGCTTGCCGCGCAGCGTCTGCACGAGCGCCTTGTGCGATTCGCCGCCGGCGAGGCGCAGGATCGACGCGAGGCGCGCCGGGCTCGCGGTCGTGCAGGTCGCTACGCGAAAACCCTTGGGATAGCCTGGGATATCGTCGAAAAGCAGCGCGCTCGGGCGCTCTTTCTTCACGTTCAGCTCGCTGATCGCGCCCAGTTCGAGGTTCCAGTCCGCGCCCGATACTTCCGTCAATTCGCCGAGCGCGCGCGCCTCGTCGAGCCATGCGCGCAGGTCCAGTGAATGGGCTTTCGCCGTTTGACTCACGGTGTTGTCTCCTTGGTCTCGCTGATACCGGTTCTGTGGGGTCGTCCGCGTGAAAGTGGCTCAAGCGCGGCATCGTAGGCGCAACATTGCAGCATCGATGCACATCGTGCAAACGATCCTCTTTCATAGAGGGGATGAGTTTCTTTCATGCTCTGCCGTGCGCGATTATCCCCCCTCGCGAGGCAGCCTCGCCGCGGCGCGCGCGCTTCGTCTTCGCGCTCCGTCTTGTGTGCGCACCGCTACGTACGTTAATCTCAAACCGACTATAATCCGACCTTCCGAATGTGATCCGGCCTGACATCGCATGAGACCGTACATCCCATCCCTGCAGAGCCTACTCGCGTTCGAAGCGGCATCGCGGCACCTCAGTTTCACGCGCGCGGCGCAGGAACTCGAACTCACGCAAACCGCGATCAGCCATCAGATCAAGACGCTCGAAGAGCGGCTCGACATCAAACTGTTCGTACGCCGTCGCAACGTGCTCTCGCTAACACCAGCGGCGCGCGAATACCTGCAGTCGGTACACGAGGCGATCAATCTGCTGTCGATGGCGACCGACCGCGCACGCAAGAAAAAACCGAGCGCAGTGCTAACGGTCGCGAGCCTGCCGACCTACGCGATCAAGTGCCTGATTCCGAAGCTGCCCGACTTCCAGCGCCGGCATCCGGACATCACGGTACACCTCGCGACCAGCTCGAACTTCGACGAATTCAAACGCAACAGCTACGACGTCGCGATCCGCTACGGCTCGGGACGCTGGGCCTCGGTGCGCGCCGACCGCCTGCACGGCGAGACGTTTTTCCCCGTGTGCGCGCCGGGCGCGCTCGCGGAAGCCGGAGCGTTCGATTCGATTGCCGAAGGGCTGGCGCGCTTCCGGCAGATCCGCACCTACTTCTATTCGATGTACCAGGACGACTGGCCCAGCTGGCTCGAAGCGGCCGTGCGCGAGCCCGTCGAATTCGCGGGCGAAGCGGTATTTCATCTGCAACTGACGTCGCTCGCGGCGGCGGTCAATGGCGTCGGACTCGCGATCGGCCGCTCGCCGCTCGTCGATGCCGATCTCGCGAGCGGCGCGCTGGTCGCGCCGTTCGACGTGCGCGTGCAATCGAATTCCGCCTATTTCATCGCCTCGCCAATCGACAAGGCCAAGCTCAAGAAAGTCGAGCTATTCCGCGAATGGGCGCTCGAGACGCTCGCCGAACCGGTGGCGGCCCGCCCCGCGCGCACCGAGACCGCATGACCGTCGCGTTGCCGTTCGCGCGCGTCGGCGCGCTGCTCGACGCGCACCGGCAACGCACGCCGCACAAGACGGCGCTCGTCGACGTCGAGCGCAATCTGTCGATCGACTTCACGGAACTCGCGCAGTACGTCGATGCGCTCGCGCGCCAGTTGCAACGCGCAAACGTCACACGCGGCGCGCACGTGGTGCTGGCCGGCAGCGAGGGCATCGAGAAGCTGCTGCTGTGGCTCGCGCTGTGGCGGCTGCGCGCGATCGTCTGTCCGCTCGATGTCGCGTTCCTCGGCGCGCACGGCGCACAGCGCGTGTTCGATCGCATCGATCCCGCGTTCGTGCTGATCGCTGAGCACGCGGACGAAACCGTCCTGCCCACGAGCGGCGCGCGCATCGTGCGCTTTGGCGCGTGGCCCGCGAATGCGGATGCAGATGTGGACACGAATGTGGACGACCCGCAAGCGCAACTGCGCTTCGTGACCACGCCCCTCGCCACGGCATCGAACCATGACGACGATACGCCGCTACCCGACACCGACGAACCCGGCGGCATCGACGAAATCGCCGCGATGTGCTGCACGTCCGGCACCACCGGCGTGCCGAAGGTCGTCGTCTACGATCATGCGAGCTACTGGTACAACGGCCTCGATACCATCGACCTGCTTGCGCTCACGGCCGACGACCGCACGCTCGAATACCGCTCGTTCGACTGGTATTCCGCGCAGATCCTGAGCCTGATTCCGTTCCTGCAACTCGGCTCGACGCTGTGCGTCGCGCGCAGCTTCTCGCGCAGCCGCTTCGCACAGTGGATCGCCACGCATCGCGTGAGCGTCAGCGCCGGCGTGCCGACCGTGCTGAACCTGCTGCTCGAAGCGCCGGTCGACATCGAGGGCGGCAAGCTCGCGTCGCTGCGCGCGATCACCTGCAGCACCGCGCCGCTGTCGACCGTGCAATGGGCGCGCTTCGAGGCGCACTACGGGATTCGCGTGCTGAACCTGTACGGGTCGTCGGAAGCGGGATGGATGTGCGGCAACCGCTATACGCGCCGCAAGTTCGGCACGGTCGGCTATCCGGTCGGGCATATCGGCTTCTCGGTCGTCGACCCGAACGGTGCGCCGTGCGCGCCCGGCACGCCGGGCCAGGTGGTCGTCGCGGGCGAGAAACTCGCACTCGGCCTGTTGAACGACGCGCACCGGATCGAGCCGATCCGCGGCGCGCCGCTCGCCACGCGCGACGTCGCGAGCATCGACACGCAAGGCTTCGTGGTCGTCTCGGGCCGCATGGACGATCTGATCATTCGCGGCGGCGTGAAGGTGCTGCCGCAGGAAATCGAGGACCTGCTGCTCGAACATCCCGCCGTGCAGGACGCGGTGGCGGTCGGCGTGCCCGATCCGATCTACGGACAGGAGCCCGTGTGCTTCGTGGTGCCGCATCCGGGCATGAAGATCGAGATCGCGGAACTGGTCACGCTGTGCCGCGCCAAACTGCCGCGCGAAAAACAGCCGCGCCAGATTTATCTGGTGAACGAATTGCCGCGCAACGCACGCGGCAAGATTCTGCGCGACGCGCTGCGCCGCGAGTGGTGGACATTCACGCACTCGGGCAAACCCTGAAGTACGGCGACCTGAAGCACGACGAACGGCGCGTGAGTCAACCGGCCGCTTCGAGTTCGAGCAGCGCCGGACACACGGCTTCGTCCGGCTCGTACGCCCGCGTTTCCCTTTCGCGCTCGACAGGCGGCCGCGCGGCGACACCATTCCTCGCCGCGGTCAACTCGGCCGCGATCGACACCGCGATCTCCGGCGGCGTGCGGCTGCCGATCGACAGTCCCGCGGGACCGCGCAAGCGCGCGAGCTGCGCCTCGCTGACGTCGAACAGCTTGAGACGCTCGCGCCGCTTCGCGCTATTCGAACGCGAACCGATCGCGCCGACGTAGAACGCCTCGGTCTGCAACGCATCGATCAGCGCGAGATCGTCGAGCTTCGGATCGTGCGTCAGCGCGACCACCGCGCTGTGGCCGTCGAGTTTCATCGCGAGCACCGTATCGTCGGGCATCGTGCGCACGAGACACACGTTCGGCACGTCCCAGTCGTCCGCATACTCTTCACGCGGATCGCAGACCGTCACCTGATAGCCGAGGCCCACCGCGATCGTCGCGAGAAAACGCGCGAGATCGCCCGCGCCGATCAGCAGCAGCCGATAGCGCGGCCCATGCACGGTCGTCAGCGTATGCGCGTCGCAACGCAACTGCTCGTCGGCACGCGCGGGCCGCAGCCGCGCGCGGCCGCTCGCCAGATCGAGTTCGCGCGCCACCCGTTCGCCGCCGCCGATGCGCGCGGCCAGCGTGCCGATGCCGCCCGGCGCCTGCGCGTCGGCCTGCGCGTCGGCATCAAGCGGCTCCAGCACCAGTTCCATCGTGCCGCCGCACGGCAGGCCGAAGCGCCGCGCTTCGTCGGCGGATACGCCATAGGTCACGCGCTCCGGCAAATGCGTGACGAGCGGCGCGCGGCGCATGCGGTCGATCAGGTCGTCCTCGATGCAGCCGCCCGACACCGAACCGCATACGACGCCGTCGTCGCGCAGCGCGAGCATCGCGCCGACCGGCCGCGGGCTCGAACCCCACGTGCGCGTGACCGTCGCGAGCACCACGCGGTGGCCGCGCCCGAGCCAGTCGACGCAATGCCGCAGCACCTCGACGTCGATACTCTCCATCGCCTCTCTCCTCGCTCCTCGCGTACGCGCCGTCAGTTCCGCGCCACGGCCACCATCTGCACCTCGACGAGAAAGCCGTGATGCAGTTCCGGCACCGGCACGACCGCGCGCGCCGGCTTGTGATCGCCGAACACGTCGGCGTAGATCCGGTTGAACTCGGGCCAATAGTCGATGCCGACGATATAGGCGATGCACTGCACGACGTCGCGCATGTCGCTGCCGGCCGCCTTCAGCACGTTCTCGCAATGCGCGAGCACCGCGCGCACCTGGCGCTCGAAGTTGTCGGGTCCGTCGGTAGCGACGCCGGGGCCGGGCAGCATCCCCGAGACGAACGTGAAACCGTTGGCGGTGACGGCCTGCGAGTAGTGGCCGCCGGGCGGCGGCACGTCTTTCGACTGGATGAATTGCATGATAGTCACACCTGTTCAGGAAGAGGTTGGCCGCGCGTCTCGGGCAGAAACGGCGCGAGTACGATGCCGATCACGTAAATGAAGCCGACCGTCACCGCCGCGTGGCCGTAGCCGCCGAAGCGCGAGATCAGCGTGCCGGCGACGAGCGGCCCGGTCCACGCGAGAAAACGCGGTACGTTGAAGCAGAACGCGATCGCGGTACCGCGTACGCGCGTCGGGTACAGCTCGGGCAACCACGTCGGCTGCCACGTATATTGCCCGAGACTGAAGAAGCCCGTGACGCACGCGACCGCGAGCAGCACGGCGATCTCGTGCGTCCACAGGAACAGCACCGGCGTCAGCACGAACGCCATCACGAAGAACAGGAACGTGATGCGGCGGCGGCCGAAAGCGTCGGCGAGAAAGCCGAGGCCGATATAACCGGCGATCGCGCCGACGTTGTACGCCATGCCCGCATAGCTCGCCCACGTCGGCGCGGAAAGGCCCGCATGCGCGGCGACCGAGCCGATATACGGCGGCACCCACGTCGAGATGCCCCACCAGCCGAGCGTCGTCGACAGCGACATCAGCACCGCGATCACGGTGCGGCGGCGCAGCTCCTTCGAGGCGAACAGGTCGAGCAGCGTGAAGCGCGCGAGCGCCTGCTGGTCTTCGCCGAGCCGCTCGCCGGCGCGCTTGCGCCTGAGCGACTCGCGGCGTTCGCGATCGACGCGTTCCCATTGTTCGGATTCCGGAATGCCCGAGCGCATCCACAGCGTCGCGAGTCCCGGCAACACGCCGATCAGGTACATATAGCGCCACGCGTGTTCGCCGCTGTGGCTCATGAAGAGCCACACGAACGAGGCGACGAAGAAGCCCGTGCCGAGCCCGCATTGCATGAGACCTGCGCCCTTGCCGCGATGCTGGTCGGGCCAGATTTCGGCGGTCATCGCGGTGCCGGTCGCCCACTCGGAGCCCATCGCGAGCCCGACGACGAAGCGCAGCATCGCGAACGAGAGCCAGTCCCACGCGAACGCCGAGAGGCCGGTGGTCAGCGAATACGCGAGGATCGCGAACATCATCATGCGCTTGCGGCCGATGTAGTCCGCGAGCACGCCGCCGATCAGCCCGCCGAGCCCCCAGCCGAGCAGCGTCAGCGCGATCACGAGGCCGGCGTAGAACGGAATCTGCGGATGCAGCGACGGCGCGAGCAGTTGCGCGAGCGCGCCGCCGACCGTGAGGATCAGCGCATAGGTTTCGTAGCCGTCGAAAAACCAGCCGAGATTGGACGCGATCAGCGCGCTCCACTGCTGGCGGTTGATCGAGCGATACCAGACGGGCGCGGGTGCGCTGCCCGCGGATGGCGGAGTCGCGCGGGCGCGCTCGCCGCGTCCGTTGGCGGAAGAAGGCATGGGTGGTTGTCTCCGGGAACGGCGGGAAGCGGCGCGCCGGCGCCGGCTCCCGCCCGATGCAGCACGTGCGGATTTTTTTGTTGTCGCGCGTGCGGGCGGTTTACGCGGACGCCGTCTCCTTGCGGCGCTGCGCGGCGAGCTTCACCGCCTCGATGATTTCCGGGTAGGCGCCGCACCGGCACAGATTGCCCGACAGGTAGTGGCGAATCTCCGCCTCGGTCGGATCGGGATTCTCGGCGAGCAGTTGCCGGCTCATCATCAGGAAGCCCGAGGTGCAGAAGCCGCACTGGAACGCGCCGCAGTCGATGAACGCCTGCTGGATCGGATCGAGCGCGCCGTTCGCGTCGAGATGCTCGACGGTCGTGACTTCGGCGCCGTTCGCCATCGCCGCGAGGTACAGGCAGCCCGACACGCTCTCGCCGTTCACGAGCACCGTGCAGCAGCCGCACAGCCCCTGGCCGCAGCTTTCGCGCGCACCGTACAGGCCGAACTCGTTGCGCAGCACTTCGAGAATCGTCAGATGGGGCGCGACGTTGGCGCGCACGCGCTCGCCGTTCAGCGTGAATTCGAGGTTAATCAGGGTCTCGCTCATGGTCATTCCTCAGGCAGCGGTTCGTTGCGTGCCGCGCAGATGGCGCGGTACACGGCTTCGGGCGTGATCGGCAGCGTCTTGATGCGCACGCCGACGGCGTCTTCGATCGCCTCGGCAATCGCCGAGGCGACGCCGAACGTCGAGCTCTCGCCGACGCCCTTCGCGCCGAACGGCCCGTTCGACTGATACGCGTCGACGGTCTCGCGGCCGATCCGGTGCGGGATGTCGTGGATGCCCGGAATCTTGTACTCGGCAAACGACGCGTTGCGCAGCTGCCCGACTTCATCGAACTCCATGCGCTCGAACATCGTGATGCCGAGCTGCATGATCGCCGCGCCCGAAATCTGCGTATCGACGACCTTCGGATTGATCGGCGTGCCGCAATCGACCACGTTCTCGAAACGCACGATCTTGAAGTGGCCGGTCTCGACGTCGACTTCGACTTCGACGCCGGTGCCGCCCACCATCCAGTTCGGCGTGATGTTGTCGGACTGGCCGGTCTCGTGATCGGGCTTCGTGTACGGCGGAATGAAGCTGCCGATGCCGACGATGTTGCCCGCCTGCATGCCGTACTTGCGCTTGAGCAGATCGCCCGCGCGCGCCGGTTCGTCGGCCGGCACGCCCAGTTCGTCGGCGAGCTGGCGCAGCTTCGCGCGCGCGTCCTCGGCCGCGAGGCGCACCGCGTGGCCCATGTGGAACGTCGAGCGCGAGCCGAGCGTCGCCATGTCGTACGGCGTCGAATCGGTGTCGGGACGGATCACCTTGATCTTTTCCGCGTCGATGCCGAGCACGTCGCCGGCCATCAGCGCGATCGCGGTGTCCGAGGCCTGGCCCATGTCGACGGTGCTCGAATAGACCGTGCAGCTGCCGTCGGCCGACAGGCTCACCATCGCGACCGAGGTGGTCGGCGCAACCAGCGCCTTGAAGCCGATGCCGACGCCGCGGCCACGGCGCACCACGCCGCTGCCGCGTTCGAACGGCGCGCTCCAGTTCATGCGCGTAGCGACGCGGTCGAGCACCAGTTCGAGCGCGGCGTCGCGCATCACGGTGCCGGTCGCGTGCGGCTGGCCGTCGCGCAGCAGATTGCGGCGGCGGAACTCGACCGGATCGAGCTTGAGCTTGCGCGCAATCATGTCCGCGTGGCTCTCGTACGCCCACACCATCTGCGGAATGCCGAAGCCGCGGAACGCACCGGCCGGCGGCAGGTTCGTGTACACCTGATACGAGTCGATCGACACGTTGTCGATGTCGTACGGGCCGCTCGCGGTGAAGCCGGACTTCTGCGTGACGCGCGGGCCGATGTCGGCATACGCGCCGCCGTTCCACCACACTTCGCAGCGCCGGCCCGTGATGCGGCCGTCCGCCGAGACGGCGGTCTGCATGCGGAAGGTGGTGGCGTGTTTCGTGATCGTGAAGAACTGCTCTTCCATCGTCAGCGCGACGCGCACGGGACGGCGCGTCAGCAGCGCGAGCGCCGCCGCGAGCGCTTCGACCTTGATGTAGAGCTTCGCGCCGAAGCCGCCGCCGAGCAGGCCGACGCGCACGCGCACGCGGTTTTCCGCCCAGCCGAGCAGCCGCGCGATCTCGATGCGCACGAACGACGGGCTCTGCGACGCGGTATGCAGCGTCAGCGTGCCGGCGTTCTCGCCCGGTTCCGCGACCGTCACGATCGGCTCGAGCGGCACGTGCATGACCTGCTGCGTCGTGAAGGTATCGTCGAATACGTGGGCGGCCTGCGCGAACGCGGCATCGACGTCGCCGCGACGCACGCGGAAGTCGAGCGCGACGTTGGTCGCCTGGCGGCCCGCCAGATGCTTCAGGTCCGGAAACGTGCCGGCCGGCTTCAGCTCTTCATGCACGTGAATGTCGGAAGCCGCCGCCTCGACTTCGTTGAACACCGCCGGCAGTTCTTCGTATTCGGCGTAGATCAGGTGCGTCGCTTCCTCGGCCGCATGCGGATCGCTCGCGAGCACCACCGCGACCGGCTCGCCGATATAGCGCACCTTGTCGACCGCGAGGATCGGCTGGTCGTGAAACGCCGGGCCGAAGAACGGCTCCGGAATCACGCGGCGAATGTCGTCGGCGGTATAGACCGCGAATACGCCCGGCGCCTCGCGCGCGGCGCTCGTGTCGATCGACACGATGCGGCCGTGCGCGACCGTGCTGCGGAAAATCTTCGCGTGCAGCATGCGCGGCAGCGAGACGTTATGGATATAGCCGGCGCGCCCGGTCACTTTGGCGTTCGCTTCCAGCCGGTTGATGCCGCGTCCGACCTGACGCGGCGCGGCGCCGGTTTCGAGCGGCGCGGTTTCGATGATGGTCATGCCTGCTCCTTGTTGCGAGCCGCCTCCAGCGCGATGCGCACCGCGCGTCCGAGGTAGACAGTCAGCAGATGTTTCTTGTAGCTCGCCGAGCCGTGCGGATCACCGACAATGTCGAGCGACGCCGCCCCCGCCTCGCCGGCGCGCGCGAGCGTCGCCGCATCCGGCAGCGCGCCGCGCAGGATCGCTTCGGCGTCGACGAGACGCGTCGGCCGGTCGGTCGCCGCGCCGACGATCACGCTCGCGTTGCCGATCCGCTCGCCCTGCATGTCGAGCACGACCGCGACGCCGAGCGCCGGCCAGTCGTGCGAGGCACGCGTGGTCACTTTCATGTAGGCAGCGGGACGGCCGGCCTGCGCGGGCACCGTCACCTTCGAGATCAGTTCGTTGCGCGCGAGCACGGTCTCGTAGTAGCCGGTCGCGAGTTCCTCGACCGGCAGCGTGCGCTCGCCGGCGGGGCCCGTCACGGTGACGCTCGCGCCGAGCGCGCTCAGCACCGGCGGCATGTCCATGTGCGGATCGGCATGCGCGAGATTGCCGCCGAGCGTCGCGACGTTGCGCACCCGCACGTTCGACAGCGTGCGCAGCGTGCGCGCGAGCAGCGGCCAGCCTTCGCGGACTTCCTGCGAATGTTCGAGCGCGGCGAGCCGCGTCAGGCCGCCGATCTGCAGTTCGCCGTTGCCGCCGATCGAAATCCGCGAATGCTCGGGCTCCACGTCCTGCAGGCTGACGAGCCGCGTCGGGCGCAGCACGCCGGCCTTCATCATCAGCATGATCGCCGTGCCGCCGCCGACCGGGCGGATGTCCGGGTCCTCGGGATCCAGAAGCGCGATCGCCTGCTGCAGCGAGCGCGGTGTAGCGAATTCGAATGGCGCCATTCGGCCCCCCTTCCTTAATGCAAATCCGGTTGTGATGCGTTTATGTGAGGCTCTGATGCGACGCGCTTATTTGACACACTTATTTGACGCACCTACGCGATGCGCTTGATCAGCGCGAGCAGTTCGTTCGCGACGAGTTCGGGCACTTCGAGCGGCGTCAGGTGGCGCGCCTTCGGCACCTCGGTCAGCGTCGAGCCGGCGATGCCTTCGTGCAGCGCGCGCGCCATCGCGGGCGGCGCCGCATAGTCTTCCTCGCCGACGATCACGCAGGTCGGCACGCGCAGCTTCGCCATTTGCGCGCGGCCGTCGTAGGCGCCCAGCATCCGGCCGGTCGCGGCGAACGCGGCGACCTCGTTGCGCAGGAACGTATCGACGCAGCGCTGCACGACGTCCTTGTGGGTCGCGCGGAACTCGTCACCGAACCAACGGGTGGTCTGGAACTCGACCAGCCCGGCGAGCCCTTCCTTTTCGGCCTTCGAGGCGCGCACGTCCCAATCCTTCGGCGCGGTTTCGCCATACCAGGCCGTCGTGTCGATCAGGCCGGCCGCACGCGTGAGCTCCGGGTACGTGCCCGCGAATTCGAGCGACACGCAGCCGCCCATCGACGCGCCGGCGATCAGCACGCCGCCGAAGTCGAGCGCGGTCACGACGTCGCGCACGTCGGCGGCGAACTGTGCGACCGTGTACGGGCCGGCCGGCTTGTCCGACGCGCCGTGCCCGCGGCAGTCGAGCGCGAGCACCGCCGCATGCGGCACGAGGCGTTCGACCACCGGCTGCCAGAACGCGCGATCCATGGCGAGCGAATGAAGCAGCACGACGCGCGGCACGCCGTCGCGTTGTCCGTAGAGGCTATAGCCGATGCGCGTACCGTCGCGCACGCTCACGTGCGACGACACGGCATCGCGTTCGATTGAGGCAGTCATCGTGAGGGAATCCGTTCGGTGAGAGAGGGGAAGGTCTTCGTGGGCCTGATATTGCGGGCGCGAACCGCGCGCCGCAAACGACGATCTTTCATGGGGGGCATGAAAAAGTTTCATCGGGGGAGCCGGTGTGCCGGCGGCATCCGGCAGTTTGCTGCCCGCAACTTTCGTGGCGGGCGGCCGGTACACGAACCGTAAGCTTTGCGACGCAGGGTGAACGTCGGTCGCCAGCACGGGCCTGGCCGACGCAGCCGCCGGCAAGATGCCAGCAAGATTAAGGACGCCCGCAGCGCCCTCTCCGCCATCGAGCGCCGCCGCGCAAGCAGAACAGCCGGCTGATGCCAGCCATCTCCCCTCAGGCATATCTGACATCACCGACCTGCACCTACCCGCACGGCACGGTGATTCATAAACTGCTTTCGCTCGCCCATCGAGACGCGCATCCGGGACTCGCATGAGCGCCTGCATCAGCGCATGACCACTGCCATGCGCCGACCGGCCGTCCATCGCGAACCAGAAGACCGAACCGAAACAGACAGAGGACGCCGATGACCTAGTCGGCACCCCATCCCATCTGACGATGGCTGCCATTGCGCGAACGCTGATCCCCTTCGCGACGATGTCTTGCGTTCAAAAAATAATTAATCAGGAGACTGAATCGATGTACAGACTCGAACGAACCACGGCGCGCGGATTCAAGCGCGCAAGCTGCTTCATGGCCGCATCACTGGCCTTGCTCAGTCATACCGCGCACGCCCAATCCTTCTCGGGTGGATCGTCGTCAGTCGATCTGTATGGCCTGATCGGCATGTACATCGACCAGTCGAAAGTCAGCACGACACCGCATGGAACGGTTCAGGCCGGCGGCGGCGGACTGACCACGTCGTATTGGGGATTGCGCGGCCGCGAGGACCTGGGCGGCGGCAATGCCGCGATCTTCGTGCTGGAAAGCTTCTTCCGTCCCAACACCGGGCAAATGGGACGCAACGCCACCGATGGCCTGTTTTCGCGCAACGCCTACGTCGGGTTCTCGACCCCATACGGCACGCTCAAGCTCGGCGAACAGACCACCCAGACCTACACCAATCAGATTCTCCTCAATCCGTTCGGCGCGTCGGTCGTCTTTTCTCCGCTGGTGGTTCAGTCGTACACCGCCGCGTACAACAATACGGTGATCGGCGATACGGTCTGGGACAATGTGGTCGGCTATTACAGCCCCTCGTTCCATGGGCTGACCGGCGCCGTGCAATACGGAGTGAGCAGCGTCACCGGCTCGCAGGGGCGCGACAATCTCGGCCTGCATCTGAACTACGAGAACGGCCCCGTGCAAGTCGCGCTCTCCGCGCAGCGTGTGCGCGCTGCGATAACCGCACCGGGCGCCGAGCAGTATCTGTATCTCGCCGGCGCGACCTACAACGCCAACTTCGCAAAGTTCTACGGCGCACTACAAACGACCAATACCACCACCGCGCAGGTCGGGTCGCATACCTATCAGGCGGGCCTGTCGATTCCCGTGACCGCCGTGTCGGTGATTCTTGCCGAATGGGCGCTCACCAGACAGCGTGCGCCACACGACAACGACACGGTCCACAACACGGGATCGGTCGCCTACGATTACAACCTGTCGAAGCGCACGGACGTCTACGCGGCCTACTCGTACGACAAAATTTCGTCAAAGCCGTCCGGCAGCACATACGGCGTTGGCATGAGACACACGTTCTGATCTCTGCGGGCCGGCGCCTCGGCCCCCACTACGCCGGAATCCTGAACAGTGCCGCCTGCGCCATTGCCGGCGGCCATCAACCCTTCACGAACGAACCTTTTTGCCTTTACCGCGCTCGACGGATTGGTGCTTGACCGGCTCGGTTAGCTGGTGCTCCCAACTGGCAATGATCGATTGCACCGCGTCGGCCACCACACGGCAGGCCGCGGAAAATTTGCCATGGCGCGGCAGCGCCAGCACGACATGGCGGCAAAGGTCCGGCTTGACGACCTGGCAGACCTGCAACTGCCCGCGCTGCACTTCCGCGGCAAAAGCATAAGGGCCGAGTACCGCATACAAACCCGGCGTATTGGCCACCAGTTCCTTCTGCGCGGTAAGCGAGTCGGCCTCGACCACGGCTTCCAGCCGGAAGCCGAGGCCGCGCGCGGTTTCGTCCAGCGCCTGGCGCCACTGGCCGGGCCGTCTCGGCAAGACCAGCCGCAAGTCGCGCAGGCGGATGAAATCGAGTGTGGCTTCGCGCGTCAGCGGATCGCCCGGCGCGGACACGAGGTAAGTGTGGGCCTCGCACAGCAGTTTCTCTTCGCGGCCACTCGGGCGCCGGAAACGGAACAGGATCGCCAGATCGACCGTGCCGCCGTCCAGCATGCTATCGAGCTCCGCCCCCTGGGCTTCCGCGATGCTCAGGCGAATCCCGGGATGCTGGGCCTGCAGCCGCGCAAAAAGACGTGTCATGAGCGGATGCGCGGCCGAAGGCAGGATACCGAGCCGCACCTCGCCCATCACGTGACCGGCATCGGCCCGCATCTCTTCGGTCAACTGTTCCGTCTCGTGCAGCCAGATGCGCAGCCGGGCAGCCGCGCGCTCGCCGAGTTCGGTCAGCACGACGCCGCGGCCGGTGCGGTGGAACAGCCGCCCCCCGCAATTCGCCTCGAAGTCGGCAACCTGCCGGCTGATGTGCGACTGCACGGTCTGCCGGCGCGCCGCCACCTTGCTCAGGCTGCCGGCATCGGCCACTTCGAGAAACAGGCGAACGCTGTCGAGGTTCATCGGGCCCACCTTCATCGGATATCACTCTCCAAGCATATCTGTCATCTCCGATCTCTGTCTAGGCGGAAGACGGGCGGATTTTTATAGTGCTTCCAACACTACGAAGGAGACAACCTTGAAACTCGCCAGCTTCCTGCTCGACGGCCGTGCCACCTATGGATGCGTAGAGGGCAGCGACTACCTCGTCCCGCCCCAATCCTTCCTCGACCAGCACCCCGACCTGCGCGCCGTGCTTCACAACGATGCACTGCAAGCACTCCAGCAATGCGCCACCGGCCAGGGCCGCCGCGTGGCCGCCAGCGCCACGCAGCCGCTGCCGGTGATCCCCAACCCCGGCAAGGTGATCTGCGTGGGCCTGAACTACAAGTCCCACGTGGCCGAGACCAAACGCGCCGACAGCGAGCACCCCTCGCTGTTCCTGCGCTTCACGGACACGCTGGTCGCCCACGACGACGCCGTGCTCCGCCCGTCGTTCTCGGAGCGCTTCGACTGGGAAGGCGAACTGGCCTTCGTGATCGGCAAGGGCGGCCGCTACATTCCGAAGGCGCAAGCGTTCGACCATATCGCCGGCTATGCGTGCTTCAACGACGTGTCGGTGCGCGACTGGCAGCGCCACACGCATCAGTTCACGCCCGGCAAGAACTTCCCCGGCACCGGCGCATTCGGCCCTCACCTCGTGACGGCCGACGAAGTGCCCGACGTCGCCGCGCTGACGCTCGAAACCCGCGTCAACGGCAACGTGATGCAGCACGCCAGCGTCGGCGACCTGATCTTCGACATCCCCGTTCTCGTCGAATACATCTCGACCTTCACGCCGCTTTCGCCCGGCGACGTGATCGCGACCGGCACGCCCGGCGGCGTGGGCGATCGCCGCGAGCCCCCTGCGTACATGAAGGACGGCGACACCGTCGAAGTCGAGATCACCGGCCTCGGCATCCTGCGTAACCGCGTCGCCGTTGCGAACTGACGCGCCTCATCTCCAACCTGGTCAACATCATGGCAAAGACATCCGATGCGGCAAGCGCCGCAGGCGGCAAGCTGCGTATCGCCGTCGACATCGGCGGCACCTTCACCGACATGGCCGCCTTCGACGAAACCACCGGCAAGCTGCTGTTCGGCAAGGCGCTCTCGACTCATGGCGAACTCGTCAAGGGCATTCAGGCCACCATCGACAGCGCGAATATCGACTGGCGCGACGGCCACCTGTTTCTGCACGGCTCCACGATCGCAATCAACACGCTGCTGGAGCGCAACGGCGCCAACACGGCGCTGCTGATTACGGAAGGCTTCCGCGACATCTACGAAATCGGCCGTGTCAACCGGCCCGACGCCTATAACCTGTTCTTCAACAAGCACCAGCCGCTCGTGCGCCGCTCGCTGCGCTACGAGGTGGCCGAGCGCCTGCGCGCGGACGGCAGCCTGCACAAGCCGCTCGACGAAGCCGCCGTGCGCGAACTCGCGCGCGAATTGCGCGGACAGCACGTGGAAGCCGTCGCGGTGCTGCTTCTGCACTCGTATCGCAACCCGGCGCACGAACAGCGGGTCAAGCAGATCCTGCAGGAAGAAATGCCGGGAGCGTTCGTCTGCGCCTCGCATGAGCTGAGTCAGGAATACCGCGAGTTCGAGCGCGTGTCGACCGCGGTGGCCAATGCCTATGTCGGTCCGCGCGTCTCGGCCTACCTCGGAGAACTGGAGAATCATCTGTCCGGCAAGGGCTTCGACGGCGACTTCTATATCGTGCAGTCCACCGGCGGCCTGTTCCCGGTCGAGCATGCCAAGGTCGGCTGCGTACGCATGCTCGAATCCGGGCCGGCCGCGGGCGTGATCGGCGCTCAGGCGCTGTGCGCGCAACTCGGCATGGGCGACGCGATCGCCTTCGACATGGGCGGCACCACGGCCAAGGCCGGCGTCATCAGCGAGGGGCGGCCGCTGACGACCGGCTCGGCGCTGATCGGCGGCTACGAGCGCGCCCTGCCGATCCAGATTCCGATGATGGATATCCACGAAGTCGGCACCGGCGGCGGTTCCATCGCCCGTGTGGAAACCGGCCATGCGCTGCGCGTGGGCCCGCAAAGCGCGGGCTCCATGCCTGGACCGGTGGCCTATGGCCGGGGCGGCGAGGAACCGACCGTGACCGATGCCAACCTGCTGCTGGGCCGGCTCGATGCCGAGCACTTTCTCGGCGGCGAACTCAAGCTGGACCTCGCAGCCTGCACGCGCCAGATGGCCGGGCGCGTCGCCGGCCCGCTGGGGCTCGAACCGACCGAGGCGGCCGACGGCATTCTGCGCATCGCGGTGACGCAGATGTCGCATGCGGTGAAGGCCGTGACCACCGAGCGCGGCCTCGACGCCGGCAGCTTCACGATGGTGGTGTACGGCGGCGCGGGTCCGCTGCATGCCTCGGCCATCGCACGCGAGATCGGGATTCGCCGCGTGCTGATTCCATACGCGCCCGGTTACTTCTCCGCCTACGGCATGCTGTTCTCCGATCTTCGCTACGACTACGTCCGCTCGGTGTTCCGCAAGCTCAACGACGTCTCGTTCGATGAAATCGAAGCGGCCTACCGGAGCATGGAAGACGAAGGCCGCGCCGCGCTGGCGCAGTCCGGCGTGCAGGCCGACGGCATCGTCATCGAGCGCGCGGCCGACATGCGTTACGTGGGCCAGGAGCATGCGGTGACGGTGGATCTGCCGATGGCCTTCTTCGAATCCAGAGACCGCGCGGCAATCAAGCGGCAGTTCGACGAACTGCACAAGGTGCGCTACGGCACCTCGGCACCGAAGGAGCCCGCCGACCTCGTGAGCCTGCGCGTGACGGTGCTCGGCACCATGAAAAAACCGCCGAAGCACAGCGTCGAACAAGGCACGGCAACGCCGGACGCGCTCGCGGTGCGCGCGGTCAAGCCGGTGTATTTCCGCTCCACGGGCTGGGCCAGCACGCCGGTCTATATCCGCGACCGCCTGCTGTCGGGCAACGAGATCGCGGGCCCGGCATTGATCGAGGAGCACGCCTCCACCACCGTCGTACAGCCCGGCGACTCGCTGCGCGTGGACGAACTCGGCAACCTGCAAATCGCCATCGGGAGCGACAGAACATGAGTACCCCCAACGAATCGAAAACCGTCGATCCGGTCACCGTCGAGATTATCCGCAACGGCCTTTATGCGGTCACCGAGGAGATGAAGACCAACCTGACCCGCACCGCCTACAACCTGATCATTTACGAAGCGCTCGATTTCACGGTGGGGCTGTTCACGAAGGAAGGCGACACGGTCTCGATCGGTCTCGGGCTGCCGATGTTCATTCGCGGCATGTCCGAGACCGTGAAAGCCAAGATCCGGCACTTCGGCTACGAGAACATCAAGCCGGGCGACATCCTCGTCACCAACGACGCCTATACGACGGGCAGCCATCTGAACCACTTCACGTTCACGATGCCGGTGTTCCACGAGGGCCAGCTCGAAGGCTTCACCTGCTGCATGGCGCACTGGCTCGACGTGGGTGGCACGCTCGGCAACGTCACCACCGACATCTTCAGCGAGGGGATCCAGATCCCCATCATGAAGTATCAGCGCGACGGCGTGGTCAACCAGGACCTCGTGGACATCATCGCGATGAACGTGCGTCTCGCCGAGCGCGCGCTCGGCGACCTGCGCGCGCAGATCACCGCGATCACCACGGGCGAGCGCCGCTACGTGGAACTGCTGCAACGCTACGGCGCCGACGCGGTGAACAGCTCGATCCGGCAGATCATGGATTCGAGCGAGGCCGTCGCGCGCAAGAACACGCTGTCGATTCCCGATGGCGTGTACGAGGCCGAATCGTTCATGGACGACGACGGGCTCGAAATCGGCAAGCGCATCCCGATCCGCGTAAAGGTCGTGGTCAGCGGCGACGAGATGACGGTGGACCTGTCGGACGTCTCCAAACAGGTGCGCGGCTTCTACAACTCGGGCTTTACCACCGGCATCGCCTGCGCCCAGGTGGCCTACAAGTGCCTGACCACGCCGACCGATTACCCGGTCAACGACGGCAGCTTCCGGCCGCTCAAGGTCATCATGCCGATGGGCACGGTCATCAGCGCCGAGCGGCCCTACCCGATGCGCGTATGGATGACGTTCCCGATGACGGTGATCGACACCATCTTCAAGGCGCTGGCGCCCGCGATTCCGGACCGCTCGATTGCCGGCCACCACGCGGACCTGGTGTTCCCGAACATCCACGGCATTTCGCCGGAAGACGGGCGGCTCTTCATCGTCGGCATCGGTCCGCTCGGCGGCGGCTGGGGCGCCAAGAGCAAAGAGGACGGCGTCTCGGTGACGGTCTGCATCAACGACGGCGATACCCACAACAGCCCCACCGAGCAGCTCGAAGCCAAGTACCCGGTGCTGGTCGAAAAGTACGAGATCCGCCAGGACTCGGCGGGCGCCGGCAAGCATCGCGGCGGACTGGGCGCGGAGATGGTCGTGCAGGCGCTCTCGCCGTTCACCGTCACGACGCGGATCGATCGCGTGCACTGCAAGCCATGGGGGCTCGAAGGCGGCGGCGACGCGATGGGTAACGGCCTCGCGGTGCGCCACAAAGGCGAGTGGAAGACCGACCACGCGAACGCCAAGATCTTCAACGTGCGGCTGGAACGCGGCGACGCGTACAAGATGCTGTCGGGCGGCGGCGGCGGCTTCGGCGACCCGCTGGAACGCGAGGTGGACAAGGTGGCCGAGGACGTGCGCGAAGGCTACGTCAGCGCGCGGGTGGCACGCGAAGTCTACAAGGTCGCGCTGGACTCCAACGGCGGCGTCGATCACGAGGCCACGAGCGCGCTGCGCAGCGGCACCGGCCACGGCGTCAACGGCTCGACCGACCTTCCGTGGGCCGGACAGTGAGTGCCGCCGTGACCGATGACCTGTCCGCGCGCGCCGGCCGTCTGCTCGACCTGTGGAGCGCCCTGGCCTTGCGCCATGTCGCTCTCGGCGCGGCCTGCGCGTGCGGCGCCGGCGGCGTGAGCCTGCGGCTGGAAGACTTCGAACTCGACATCGTGGACTACCTGCAGGACGGCGGCGAGCGCTGCGCCGAGGCCGAAGTCGCGGCCTGGTTCCGCGCTCGCCAGAGCAGCGCGCATGCCACGGGTGCCACGGATGTCGGTACGCAACCGTTACGTCAGTTGCTCGAAGACGTACAGGAAGCACGCGTTCCGCCCCCCGTCGCCGACTGGCTGATCCCGCGGCTCGAACGCACCCTGCACTCTTTCGCCGAGCTGCACGGATCGGGCACGGCCGGCTGACCTCGCCGAAGCACACAAAAAAGCGCGGGGCACGCGCCTCGCCAAGGAGACAACTTCATGAAAGCGGACGCGATCGCCGCGGTGTCGGGCCTGACCGACGCGCAGCGAACAGCCCGGTTGCTGTTTCGCATCGAGAATGTGCCGTTCTGCCGCTGGCACACGAGGGCGCGCATTGTCATGGGCAGCGCCACCTTCTTCGACGCCTTCGACGCGCTCTCACTGGCCTTCGTGCTGCCGGTGCTGGTGAGCTTATGGCATCTGAACCATGCGCAGGTGGGCTTCCTGATCGCGGCGGGCTATGCGGGCCAGGTGATCGGCGCGCTGTTCTTCGGCTGGCTCGCCGAGCGGGCCGGACGCGTGCCCGGCATTTCCATCGCCGTGGCGCTGATGTCGGCGATGAGCATCGCCTGCGCCTTCGCCGGCAACTTCCCGATGCTGTTCGCGCTGCGCTTCCTGCAGGGCATCGGCGTGGGCGGCGAGGTGCCGATCGCCGCGGCCTATATCAACGAGCTGTCGCAGGCCAAGGGGCGCGGGCGCTTCTTTATCCTGTATGAACTGATCTTCCCGCTGGGCCTGCTCGCGGCGGCCCAGGTCGGTTCATTCGTGGTGCCGACCTTCGGCTGGCGCTATATGTTCCTCGTGGGCGGCATTCCCGGGCTGCTGATCCTGCTGTTCATGGTCCGGTTGCCGGAATCGCCGCGCTGGCTGGCGGCGCGAGGCCGCTTCGAGCAAGCCGACGCCGTGATCGCGGGGCTGGAATCCAGCACGCCGCGCCGCAGCCTCGACCCGCAGCGCGATCACGCCGAGATCGAGGCGCGCCTGCAAGCGCTGATCGACGTGCAACAGTCGAGCACGCCGCAAAAGGGATCGTGGAAAGAAATGTTCTCGCCGGTGTACTTACCTCGCACGCTGGTGGTGTGGGTACTGTGGGCCTCGTCGTACTTCGTCGCCAACGGCATCAACAACTGGCTCCCGACGCTGTACCGGACCGTGTATCACCTGCCGCTGCAGCAGTCGCTGCGCATGGCCTCCATCACCAACGTGCTGAGCACCTGCGCGGTGCTGGTCTGCGCACTGCTGGTGGACCGCGTGGGCCGCCGCCACTGGACCGGCGCGTGCTTCCTCGTCAGCGGCGCGCTGCTCGCCCTGCTGGCGGCGCTCGGCGCGAGAAGCCCGTGGTCGGTGGCGATCCTGGCCTCGTCGGCCTATGCGGTGATGGGCACCACGACCGTGCTGCTCTACCTCTACACGCCCGAGATCTATCCAACCCGGATGCGCGCCATCGGAACCGGCCTGGCCACCTCCTGGCTGCGCGTGGCTTCGGCGGTGGCGCCGGTCGTGGTGGGCGTGGTGCTATCGGCGCAAGGCATCGGCGTGGTGTTCCTGATGTTCGCGGCGGCGACCGTGGTGGGACTGCTGACCTCCAAATACATGATCGAAACCAGCAACCGTGCGCTAGAGGAGATTTCGCCATGAGCCTGCCGGGCGGACACTTTTCGGCTTTGCTGGCCACCTCGCCGGCCGCGGGCGAACGGATTCCGGTGACGGTCCTCACCGGCTTTCTCGGCAGCGGCAAAACCACCCTGCTCAACCGCCTGCTGGCCCTGCCGGACCTGCACGGCACGGCCGTCATCGTCAACGAGTTCGGCGAGGTCGGCATCGACCACGACCTGATCGCCAGTACGACCGAAGATACCGTGCTGCTGGCGAACGGCTGCCTGTGCTGCGCGGTGCGCGGCGATCTGGTCGACGCACTCGTGCGCCTCAGCACGCGCAACGAGCCGGCGCTGCGCCAGGTGCTGATCGAAACGAGCGGCCTGGCCGACCCCGGCCCCATCCTGCGCACGCTCATGGGCGACGCGGCGGTGCGCGAGCGTTTTGCGCTGGCCGGCGTGGCCTGCACGGTCGACGCGATACTGGGCTCGGGGACGCTCGAACGCGAGCCCGAGGCCGCGCGGCAAGTGGCGGTGGCCGATGCGCTGTTTCTCACCAAGCTCGACCTGCTGAATGGCGCACCGCCCGCCGCCCTGCTGGAACGCCTCGCGGCGCTGAACCCGCAGGCTGCGTGCCACGCCGATCCGGTCACGCAGCCGCACGCGCTGCGCGGGCTGATGCGCGCCGCTTCTTGTTCCGATTCTTGTTCCGATTCCAGGGCCGTCCCCGCGGAACAGGCACCGCTTTACCGGTTGGCCGCCCGCCCGGCGCATACGGCATCCGACGCGCCACCCACGCACCGCGACGACATTCGCTCGTTCGTCATCGTGCGCGACGAGCCACTGTCACGCGAGGGCTTCGCCCACTGGCTCGATACCGTGATTGCCCTACGCGGCACGGACCTGCTGCGCGTCAAAGGCATCGTGCATCTTGCCGAACACCCCGAACAACCGATGGTGATCCACGGTGTGCAGCACCTGTTCCAGCCGCCGCAACTGCTGCCGGCATGGCCGGGAGCGGACCGGCGCACGCGCATCGTCTTCATCACACGCGGCATCGACGCGCAGGCCCTGGACGAATCGCTGAGTGTGCTGGCGCGGCGTCGCACACGCACCTCGCGCTAGTTGCCCGACGGCTTATACCCGTCGGTCAGCGTCTTCATGAAAGCGATGATGTCGCGGATATCCTGGTCCGTCATCGCCGGTTTGTCGCCCATCTTGCGGTCGAACGGCGCGTCCGTCACGTCGACGTTGGCCTGGTACTTCAGCGGAATGTCGTCGTATTTTTCGACCTTGCCTGCGGCATTCTTCGGGTAAATTCTGGCCGGATTCGTATTGCGCAGGTTATAGAAATCCATCACCTGTCTGAGGTCGTGATAGACGCCGTTATGGAAGAACACATGGCGCGTCGCGACGTTGCGCAGCGTCGGCGTGAGGAACATCGCGCAATACTGCGTCTGCTGCGCGATATCGGTACGAAACGGGCCGCAGACCCCGAGGTCGTAAAACTTCGGATTCCTGTTGGCGGGCAGTGCCCGGTTGCGCGGCACGCCGAGCGCTTCGTATTGCGTGTCGGTAAAGAGCGGCGGCAATCCGTCCTTGGTCGGCTGGCTCAGATGGCAGCCCGCGCAGTTCGCCTTGTCGGGATCGTTGAAAAGCTTCAGCCCGCGCAACTCGGCCTGACTGAGGCGAGCCTTGCCTTCGAGCCAGTAATCGTACTTGCTCGTGAATTCATGAAAGGACGCGTCCTCGAACTCGTAACGGGCGATGGCGAACATCGCTTCGGAAAGCGCGAGTTCGTGGTTGCTGAAGAGGTTGGCGCCAAATAGCTGCCTGAGCGTGCTCGCGTATTTCGAATGTTCCAGCTTGGCCACGATCTGGTCAGTACTGCTGTTAGCCATTTCAACGGGATTCAGCATCGGCCCGTCTGCCTGCTGCTGCAGCGAGTCCGCGCGGCCGTCCCAGAACAGGCCCCCTTGCGGCACTATCGCCGGCGCGGCGGGCGCGACGCCCGCCGTTTTCGTGGCGCGCTGCACGCCCTGTGCGGCGCTGGCCGCATCGTTCAAGTTGACCGCCGTATCCACGTCCGCCTGATCGGGCCCGATGCTGAACGGCGCCTGCCGGTAGAGATAGGCCAACGAGGGCGGTGGACGGTAGCCGGCCAGATTCATATGCGGGCCGCCGATCTGCGCCGACAGGCCGTTCGGCGGCCCATACGCATGCTGCGCGCTATGACACGAGGCACACGACTGTTTCCCCGATGCAGAAAGCGATGGGTCGTTAAAGAGTTGCCTGCCGAGCATCGCGACCGCGCTCAGCGGCGCCTCGGCCGGACGCACCAGATGCACGGGGTGAGGATTGTCCCCCGTGAAATTGGCCACGGCTTCGCCGGCGCTTGCAGGCATCGGCCCGGGATTCGAGACCGCATGGGCGGCTGCCGCGAACACACCCGGCACGACAAGGACGGCCATTGATAGTAGAAAGCGACGTACGGTCCGCGGCACATCCGCCGGGCCCGGTTGTTGGTTTGCCTGCAGATTGGACACCGATACGGAGTTCGAACGAAGACTCATGGTGAGGATTCTGGCGTCGACAAATAGAAAATCGAGCCAGCGAACAGACTGGCTCGAAGTGGGGAACGGCAAGCGCTCGTCATGCCGGTCGCGGACCTGCGTCGAGCGCGACCGGCCGAAGTCCGATCGTCCTGCACGGCTGCCCGATACCGTCATATCGGTATCAGGGCAGCCTGCACAGCGTCAGATTTTGGGTGCCTTGTCGACGACGAGGCCCGTCTGCGGATCGAGGAAGAGCGGGTGCTTGTAGCGGCCCTCGCCACGGCGATCGAAGTCGAACATGCCCATGATGCTGCCCGCGCTCGCATCGAACGAGCCGCCGCCGAGACGTTGACCGTCAAGCCAGTTGTCTTCGATGAAGCGGACCACCGACGTCTGGTCGATCTGCGTATGGTCGACGAAGTTCTGCTTCGCCCACGGCGAGATCACGACGAACGGAATGCGCGTGCCCGGACCACAGCGGCCGTTCACGGGCTTGTTGTTCACACCGTTGCGCGCCGAACCCGTGCCGCAGATTCCCGAGCCATTCAGCTGATCGGCGACCGAATCGAACGACGCGCTCGTCGGCAACGTATAGGCATGGTCGTACCAGCCGTCCGAGTCGTCCCACGCCACGATCACGGCCGTATCGTCCCAGTCCTTCTGCTGCTGCAGGAAGTTGACGACCTTCGTGACGAAAGCCTGCTCGTCGAGCGGGTCCGAATAGCCGGCGTGAGCGTCCTGGTAGGCCGGGGCCTTGAGGAAGCTGACCGCCGGGAAATTACCCGCGCTCACCGAGTTGAAGAAGTCGTCGGTATCGTACTGGTGATTGGCGGGGTCCGGCGTGCGACCGTCCTTCTCCGTGCTGTGACCGATCGCCGCCATCGAACTCGGGCGCAGGTGCTGCGGATTCGACGTCGACGCGAAGTACTGGAACCAGTTGTGGTGCGGAATATAGTCGGCCGTCGCCGCGCCGACGACCGGCGACATCGTGCTGCGCAGGCACCCGGTCGTGCCGTTGCTGTTCACCGTGGAAAGGTTGAAGCCGCCCATGAAGCCGCCCCAGGTGATGTTGCGCGTGTTCAGCAGGTCGCCGATATTCTTGCCGGTCATCATGGCGGAATCGGTCTTGCTCGAACAGGTGTCGTAGCCCGGGTCGACGTCGTTGATCATCGTGAAGCCGTTCTGGCCGTCATTGACGTAGTACGAGCCCGCGACCGAGGGCTGCTTCGTCGTCGCCACGATCTTCATGCCATTGGTCTGCCCCGCGACCACTTCGAGCGCACCCGGTGTCGAAGGGCCGTAGGTCGACGTGTAGGCGTTGTCGCTCATCGCGAAGCGTTGCGCGTAATTCCACAACGCGGTCACCGTGTTGCCGTCGAAGTAGCCCATCACCTGGCCCTTCGTGCCGAATGCGCCGATCCCGCCGGTCGTGCCATTGCCCGTGTATTCCGGGAAGAGATCGGCCGCGCCGTTGTCGTAGGCCTGCTGCTCGGCCGTATAGGCGTGGTTCTGGTCGGCCGTGGCCGCCTGCGTGCGGTCGAGACGGAACGGATTGAATGCCGCCGTGCCGTTACCCGGATTCGTGGCGTTCGGGTTGTTGGTCAGCAAGGCGCCGGACAGACCGTTCACCTGCGGCGTGCCGGCCTGCGCGTGAAATGCCGGCTCGCCCGGCAGGTTGGCCGCCTGCGGGTAAGTCGCGAAGTAATGGTCGAACGATACGTTCTCGCCGTAGATCACGACCAGATGCTTGATCGGGGTAGCCGTGCGAATCTCGTCATGCCGGTCGTTCCGGTCGTTCCGGTCGTTCCGGCCATGATCGTCGTTATCGCCCCATGCAACGGTCGATGCGAATGCCGAGACGGAGAGTAAACCAAGTGCTAGATGGCGCCATTGCATGTCGTGCTCCTCGCTGAATTCGTATTGATTGGGGATGACCACGAAGCCTGCGCGGGCAACGATCAGATTCGCACCGGCGTACACCGGTGTGCGCATGTCATCGGGATGCGGGGACTACGCGGCGAATAGATTAGAGCATCGGGATATGAAGGCTCGGCGTCCGATCCCTTGCAAAAAGATTTCGTTGAAATAATCGGACAAAATCGATCAGGTATCCGATGCGTCGCATCGGCGGCTTCCACCGCCGTCCCGGCCTGGGGAAATCCCTTGTATTCGCCCGATGCATACCCGTTAAAAGAAGTGATGCACGCCGATACGAAACGCGGTCTGATTCGGGCTATCCGACGGCGCAAGCAATGGCATCGCCGCATTGCCGACGCCATCGGCATGCTGATAGGTCACCTGTGCATACACGACGGTCCTTTTGGAAAGGGCGTAGACGTTGCCGATACCCAGTTCGGCATAGCGCGTGCCCGAAAGCCACGAAAGGTAACCGCCAACCGTCACGGTATTGGCCGCCGTCGCGTGATAGTCCGCACCGAGTTCCGCGGTTCTCATACGAGCCGATTGGGTGTCCGTCGAAAGATTCACCTGTGTCAACACGCCGTGCAGGTCGAATCTGGGTGTGGCCTTGTAGAACGCCGACAAGCCGAAGATATCCTGCTTTCGCGCGACGAAGGTCTGCCCCCCCGCCAGCGGCTGCCCAAGAAACGACGTCAGGCCGAGCCCCGATACCAGCGCAATCGCGTGATTGCGCCAGCTGCTGTAGACGGCCGACGCACGCAACGGCCCCTGGGCATAGACGATATCCGCGCTTACCACCCGGCCCGGTTGCGTGGTGGAATCGGCGAAACCGTACAGCGTGCTCGCGCTGAATCCATCGAACGACGGCGTCGTGTACTTCACGGAGTTGTTGATCGAATCGCCGACGATTCCCAGATTGTCGAGATTAGCCGGATGAAACAGATAAAACGTGTATTGCAGGCTGCCATTCGAGTTGACGCGCAACGCGTCCGCGGCGAGATCCAGTTGACGGCCCAGCGTCAGCGTACCGAAACGGGAACTGGATAGTCCGACCCAGGCAAAATGGCTGAACGCCTGACCCGCAATCGTCCCTTGGCCCGTATTCGACTTGAAGCCGTTTTGCAAGGCGAATAGCGCCTTCAGGTCGCCGCCCAGATCTTCCACGCCACGCAGTCCGAAGAAATCGGGCACGGCAACCGGGCCGAGCGTCGCAGTGCCATGTCCCATGTTGTTGGTGTTGTAGGTGATGCCTTCATCGATGCTGCCGTAAAGCGTAACACTGCTTTGCGCATAGGCGCCGGTTGCCAGCATGCTCGACGCAAGGAGCGCCAGAGTTCGTTTTCTCATTGTCCAAGGTCTCCTCTTCTATTGTCTGAAGCACCGGCTTGCATCCCTGTGACCGGTGCGGAGCGACGGCGCGTTACACGTCCTCGGGCAGCGGTTTGCCGACGGTTTCCGGCAAGAACGGCGTGAGCGACAACCCCACGAGATAGATGAAGCCCACCGTCACGGCGGCGTGGCCGTAGCCGCCGAAGCGCGCGATCAGCGTGCCCGCGACGAGCGGGCCCGACCACGCGAGCAAACGCGGCACGTTGAAGCAGAACGCGATCGCCGTGCCGCGGATGCGTGTCGGATAGAGCTCCGGCAGCCAGGTCGGCATCCACGTGTACTGACCGAGGCTGAAGAAGCCCGTCACGGCCGAGACCAGCAGCAGCATCCCGATGTCGTGCGTCCACATGAACAGCACGGGCGTCATGACGAGCGCCATGCCGAAGAACAGGAACGTCACGCGCTTGCGGCCATAGGCATCGGCGAGAAAACCGAGCCCGATATAGCCGGCAATCGCGCCGACGTTGTACGCCATGCCCGCGAAACTCGCCCAGCGCGCCGCGGACAATCCCGCGTGCGCAGCCACCGAACCGATATAAGGCGGCACCCAGGTGGAAATGCCCCACCAGCCGAGCGTCGTCGTCAGCGACATGAATACCGCGATCAAAGTACGGCGCCGCAAGGTCGGTTCGGAGAACAGATCGACGAGCGTAAAGCGGCTCAGCGCCTGTTCGTGGCTCGATACCGCGCCGCCTTGACGCTTGAGTCCACGGATTCTCTTGCGATCGTCGTTGACGCGCTCCCACTGCTCGGACTCCGGAATATTCGAGCGCATCCACAAGGTGACAAGGCCGGGCAGCACGCCGAGCAGGTACATATAGCGCCACGCAAGCTCGCCCGCCTGACTCATGAAGAGCCACACCAGCGACGCGACGAAAAAGCCCATGCCGAGCCCGCATTGCATGAGCCCCGCTCCCTTGCCGCGATGGCGGTCCGGCCAGAGTTCGGCCGTCATCGCCGTGCCCGTGGCCCACTCCGAACCCATCGCAAGACCGACGATCAGGCGCAGCACCACGAACGACTCCCAGTTCCACGCGAATGCGCTCAGGCCCGTGGTCAGCGAATAGGCGAGAATCGCCAGCATCATCATCCGCTTGCGGCCGATGTAATCGGTCAGCACGCCGCCGACCAGACCGCCCACGCCCCAGCCCAGCAGCGTCAGCGCGATCACGAGGCCCGCATAGAAGGGAATCTGCGCCTGCATCGCCGGCTCGAGCAACTGGCGCAGCGCGATGCCGACCGTCAGGATCAGTGTGTAGGTTTCGTAGCCATCGAACAGCCAGCCGAGGTTCGACGCGCATAGCGCATTCCACTGCTGACGATTGAGCGAGCGATACCAGGCTTGCGGCGCCGCGCCGCCCGGCGTGACACCGGACGGGCGTTGCCCGGGTGACCCTGCGGGGTGTTGCATCGATTGTCTCCTTGATTCTTTTTATGTCGCCCACGTAGGCGGGCTACGGCGCAAGCGGCCCCACGCGAAGCATCGACGGGATCGTTTCTTTTCCCGCGGTGCGTGGTACGTGGTGTGCGGTGCCGTTGCGGTCAAGCCGTCAGCTATGACCGATCACAGGATGCGGCTCATAAGGCGCTTCGAGTTCCGCGATCTCGTCGGCGGACAGATTCACGTCGATTGCCGCGACGGCGTCCTCCACATGAGCTTGCTGCGTTGCGCCGATCACGGGTGCCGTCACGTTCTTGTGCAAAAGCCAGGTGTACGCGAGCGTCGCGTGACTGAGGTTTCGGCGCGCGGCAAGCTCGCCCAGTCGGGTCAGCACACGCGCATCGCTGTCCCGGCAGTAGTACTTCTGCGCGACGTCGTCGGTTCTTGCCCGCAGGGTCGCCGCGTCTTGCGTCGAGTCTTGCGTCGAATCCTGTACCGCCGCGTCCGTCTTGCGGCGGCCGGAAAGAAATCCGCGCGCGAGCGGACTCCACGGAATCACCGCGACACCCTGATCGCGGCACAGCGGAATCATTTCGCGCTCTTCCTCGCGATACGCGAGGTTGTAGTGGTTCTGCATGCTGACGAACGGCGTCCAGCCGTTCTCGCGTGCGATCTGCTGAGCCTTGGCGAACTGCCATGCCGCCATGCTGCTTGCGCCCAGGTAGCGCACCTTGCCGGCCTTCACGATGTCGTGAAGCGCTTCCATGGTCTCCTCGAGCGGCGTCTCGTAGTCGAAGCGATGGATCTGGTACAGGTCGATATAGTCGGTCCCGAGCCGGGCGAGGCTCTGGTCGACAGCATGCAGAATGCGCTTGCGCGACAGGCCGTCCGAGTTGGGTTGCTTCGGCGGTTTCGTCCCGCCCGCGGCACCGCCCTTGAACGCCATCTCGACGGGATAGAACACCTTCGTCGCGATCACCGCTTCGTCGCGGCGGCAGAATTCGCGCACGAATTGGCCCGTCAGTACTTCGGACTGTCCCGCCGAATACATGTCGGCGGTATCGAAGTAGTTGATCCCGAGTTCGACCGCGCGTTGCACGATCGGACGCGATGCGGCTTCGTCGAGTATCCACGGCCGCCATTGCGGCGTTCCATAAGACATCATGCCCAGCGCGATGCGGGAAACGGCGAGGCCGCTGTTGCCCAGCTTGACGTATTTCATCGTGACGTTTCCTTCGGAGCCTGCCGGCTCAGATCGGGTAGATGATCGAGTTGCGAATCCACTCGCTGTCGAATACGCAGGCGCGCGTCCTGAACTTCAGGCCGTCCGGCGTGCGCGCGAGCGTGTCGATGTAGCGGCCCACGTTGAAGAGTTCGGAAAACGTGTCGCGCTTCGTACGTAGCACGAGATAGTTCGCCTCGGCGTGAATCTCGTTGGCGTCGGCGGAGAGAATGCGCGGCGCCGAGACGATGTGCCGCTGATAGTAGGGATCGTGATAAAGCGTTTCACGCACCCCGTAGACGCGATCGCGCAGCATGCCCTTGCCTTCGAGCCACATGATGCAAAGCGGCAGCTTCGCGTCGAAGTTCTCGCGCGCCTGAATGCGATAGTCGCAGTCGTCGACGAAGAAATCAGGCCAACGATCGAACTCGCCCGCATCGACGCACGCGCTGTATTCGCTGTGCAACGCCATCACGTCGAGCAGGTCCATTTGCGGATTGGTGTGCTGCATGGGTCAGATCTCCATCAACTTGCGCCAGTACGCGTACATGCCACGCAGCACGTTCTCGGTAATCGTGTGGGTCGATTCGCTCCAGTCGCGTCCGCCCTGCTCCGCAATCGTCACGCGCCCGCTATCGCCGCTGTCGTACGATTCCTGGCAGAACTCGAGCACTTCGCCGTCGTCCGCGGAGACGTAGCCCGCCGGGCCGAACATGTTGGCCTGGCGCATCCGGCGCGTCTCCATCTCGGCGTCGTCGTCTTCGAAGCCGAAGTGCGTCCAGACGAAATCGAACGCCCCCGTGCCGCGCGGAATGATCTGCCGCATCGACATGCTGTTCGACTGCTGCTGCACGATCAGATTGGGAAAGAGCGTCAGCATCACGACCGTGGGGCCGTTCCACCAGTCTTCCTGCGCGATGTCGATAATGCGTTCGTCGTTCAGGTGCATGTCGTCCTTGAAGCTGTGCAGGCCTTCGCTGACATCGCCCTTGCCCGTCGCCTCGCGGGTCGACTCCATCGCGCCGTGCCGGCCATGTGCATCCGTCACGATGCGCGACTTCTGATCGCCGCGAATCAGGCCGAACATCAGAAACCAGGTATGCAGGAGACCGACGTGATACGGGTCCTTGATGTTCTCCTGCATCAGCTTCCAGTTGCCGGGAATGCGCTGGCGCGCGTGACCGTGAATCTTCAGCTTGCGGCCGTCGAACGTGCGGTCGAAGTAAGGCAGGATCTGCGGACCGAGATAGTCTTCGAGCGGCTCCACGTCGTGATCGAACGACGCGAATATCACGCCGTGACGTACCGCGACCTTGAGCTTGTTCAATCCGTGATTGGCCGGTTTGAAATCGGCCGGCATGCCGCCGCGTATTTCGCCGTCCTTCTTGAGTCCGCGTCGGAACGGCACGCCCGTCAGATTGCCTTTGAGGTCGTACGTCCACTGGTGATACGGGCACAGGAACTCTTTGCGGTTGCCGGTGCGTTCACGGCAGAATGCCGCGCCGCGATGCGCGCAGATGTTCTCCACCGCGCTGACGGAACCGTCTTCGTTGCGCGCCAGAATGACGGAGCGCTCGCCGACCCAGGTGCGCTTGAAATCACCGTGGTTCGGCAATTCGGCTTCGAGGCCGACGTAGTTCCAGTGCTTGCCGTAGAAGATTCGCTCGAGTTCGCGGCGATAAACCGACTCATCGGTATAGACCCAGAACGGGATGCGGCTCGATCCTTCGTCCTTCCATTTATGAACGAACGAAATCGGAACGGATTCCATGCTCATGCGTTGTCTCCTGTCGTTGTTGCTGGAAACATGATCGGCGAGAGCTCGCCGCCGACCAATAAAGGCCCGCGAATGCACGATATAATCGCCAGCAATATCGGGGGCGAGACTGATGGAATTACGCAATCTGGATCTGAACCTGCTGCTGGTACTTGCCGAACTCGTGCGGGAAAAGAGCGTCTCGAAGGCAGCGGAGAATCTCGGCATGTCGCAGCCCGGCATGAGCAATGCGCTGAACCGGCTGCGCGCGCTGCTCGGCGACGATCTGCTGCTGCGCACGGGCCGCGGCATGCAGCCCACGCCCTACGCCGAGCGGCTGGCCGGCCCGCTCAACGAAGCGTTGCGGCTGATTCAGGGCGTCGTCAACCTGGAGATGGATTTCGATCCGGCGACGAGCGATCGCAGCTTTACCATTGCGATGACGGATATCGGCGAAATCGACTTCCTCGCGAACCTGATGCGCGCGCTCGAACGCTTCGCGCCGAACGTATCCATCAGCACGGTCCGCAAGGACGAGCCCAATCTGAAGGACGAGCTCGAAACGGGCGCCGTCGATCTCGCCATCGGCTGGCTGCCCCACCTCAACACCGGCATGTTTCAGCGCCGCCTCACGTCGAGCCAGTACGTTTGCGCGTTCCGCAAGGGCCATCCGCTCGACAAGGGCGGCGTGACGCTCGAAGAGTTCGGGCAGGCCGATCACCTCGTGGTGCTGGCCGCGCATACGGGGCACATGATGATCGAACACGATCTGGAGCGCCTCGGCGTGCGCCGCAACGTGAAGCTGCGGATTCCGCACTTCGCGGCAGTGGGCCATATTCTCAGCGAGACGGATCTGATCGCGACGCTGCCGGGGCGGCTCGTGAACCGCAGCATCGTGCCGTTCGATCTCGCGTGGGCGCCGATGCCCATCAAGCTCGAAGCGATCCCGCTCAACGTATTCTGGTCCGCCAAATATCATCGCGATCCCGCCAATCAGTGGCTGCGCTCGATGATGTTCGACACGTTCAGCGAAGGCGCGCCGCACGTGCCGACCGAGCAGACCGTGCCGCTGCCGTGAGACGGACCGGTGCACCGGGTCACGCACATATTCAGCGTGCGAATATCGTCCATTCCGGGCACGTAGTTCCTGCCTGACAGTCTCCCGCTTAAGATCGCCAAAAACAGATCTAGAGGCGGAGACATTCATGCAGTTGCACGTGCAACCCACCGGACAGTCGATCGGCTTCGCATCCGGCGACAATCTGCTCGACACCTTGCGGCAGGCGAGCGTACCGATTTCCTATAGCTGCTCCGCGGGCCGCTGCGGCACCTGCCGGTGCACGCTGATCGACGGGTCGCTGCAAGTCGGAAGCGAGCACATCGACTCGCCCTCGCAAACCGTGCTCGCGTGCCAGGCCTCGCTGACGGGCGATTGCACCATCGCCATCCCCGAGCCCGACGAGATCGTCGTGCATCCCGCGCGCATTCTGAAGGGCACGGTCGAGTCCATCGATGCCCCCGTGCATGACGTGCGCATCGTGCGTTTTCGCACGAACCGCCCGCTATCGTTTTCGCCGGGTCAATTCGCGACGCTGCAGTTCGGGCCCGGACTCGAACGGCCCTATTCGATGGCTTCCGTCGAAGGCGACAATCTGCTCGAATTCCACATTCGCATCGTCCCGGGCGGCACTGTCAGCCGGCATGTCGCTAACGTGCTGCGGCCCGGCGATACCGCGCGGATCGGCGGCCCGCTCGGCACCTCCTATCTGCGCCGCACTCACGACGGCCCGATCATCTGCGTCGGCGGCGGCACGGGGCTCGCGCCCGTGCTGTCGATCACGCGTGCTTCGCTCGAAGCCGGCAATCGCCGGCCGGTCCATCTGTACTTCGGCGTGCGTTCCGAAGAAGACCTGTATGGCGCACAAACGCTTGCCGATCTGCAACGACGCTATCCGAATCTGCTCGTGCAAATCGTCGTCGCGAGCGGTCCCGCGCAGGAAGGGCATCGCGCGGGACTCGTTCCCGACGCGATCGCCGCCGACTGGCCAGGCGCTGATGATCTGCTCGATTTTCGCGGCTATGTGTGCGGTTCGCCGCCGATGGTCGACGCCGTGACGGCGGCGCTCGTCGCGAGAGGGCTCGATCCTTCGCGCATCTACGCCGACGCTTTCTTCACGCAACCCCCAATCGCCACGCAACCGGCGTGACATCACCCATCCCAACACACAGGTTCAACACACAGGTTCAACACAGGTTCAATCAGGAGAACATTTCCATGACAGAAGGCTGGATCGACGTAGCGGCGCAAGCCGATCTGCGCGCCGACGACGTCGTCGCCGTCAAGGCGGGCGGGCACGAAATCGCACTGTATTCGATCGACGGTGAGGTGTACGCGACCGACAACATCTGCACACACGGACATGCCCGGCTGTGCGACGGTTTTCTCGAAGACGGCGAAATCGAGTGCCCCTTGCATCAGGGACGCTTCGACGTGCGCACGGGCAAGGCGATGTGCGCGCCGTTGACCGAAGATCTGCGGGCGTTTCCGGTCAAGATCGTCGACGCGCGCGTGATGGTGCAGATCGAATGAATCGCGGTCGCGGTTGAAAAAAACAAAGCACGTCCCCCAGGAGACAGCATGGAATTGAATCTGAAGGACAAGGTCGCGATCGTCACCGGTGCGAACCGCGGCATCGGTGCCGGCGTCGCGCGCCAGCTCGCACAGGAAGGCATGCAGCTCGCGCTGGTCGCACGCGATGCCGCGAAGCTCGACGCGACCGCCGCCGCCTTGCGCGAACACAGCGGCGTCGACGTGCTGACCGTCGCTTGCGACCTGCGCGAGCGCACGGCCGCGTCCGCCGTGGTCGAGCAAACGCTCGCCCGGTTCGGGCGTCTCGATCTGCTCGTGAACAACGCGGGCGCGACCCAGCGCGGCGACTTCTTCGAATTGACCGACGACGACTGGCAGGACGGTCTCGCGCTCAAGCTGCACGGCTACGTGCGCATGACGCGCGCGGCATGGCCGCATCTCGCGCAGACGCAGGGCACGGTCGTCAACATCGTCGGCGTCGGCGCATGGACCGGAATCGGCGAGTTCACGATTGGCGGCGTCGTCAATGCCGGGCTGATCAACTTCACGAAAGCGATGGCCGATATCGGCAAACGCGATGGCGTCCGCGTGTGCGCAGTCAATCCCGGGCGTATCAGAACCGACCGCCTTGAACGCAACATCCAGCGCATTGCCCAGAACGCCGGCGTGACACCCGATGTCGCCACGGACCGGTTGCTCAAGGAATGCGGCATCAACCGCTTCGGCTCTCCGGACGAAATAGGCCAGGCGGTGGCATTCATGGCATCGGCGGCGGCATCGTTCGCGCAGGGCTCCATTCTCGATATCGACGGCGGCGAAACGCGCGCCATCTGACAAACAGAGGCCGGCGGCGCTCGCGCACCGCCCTTCTCCCTTCTCCACCAGGAAGAACGATGGATTGGCACCTTGAAACGGGAAGCGGTATCGGGCAGCAACGCAAAACGCGGCCTGCGCAGAATGACGGGCTAGCAGGCTTTCACGATGACGGCACGTTCCCGGCAGACGACGATGACGTGCACGACACGCATAACATCGCCGGCTTTATCGAACTGTTCTATCTCTGGCGCTGCATGAACGGAACGCACGAAGCGTCGATGTCGCGGTTCGAATTATCCGCAACGCGTCTCGTCGCGCTGTAACGGCCTACCTTGCAAGCACGGCTTGCCGTGCACGAACCTCTCGAGCGTGAGCAGATGAATCTCATCACCGAATTCAGCGTCTCCAGAATCGGCAGCGAATGCCGTATTGCGTTTGCGCAGCCCGACAGCGGCAATACGCTGAGCCTGAACGGATTGGGTGCGCTAGCGGATTCGATTCGCGCCGCGGGTCGCGACCCCGCCGTGAAACTCATCCGGATCAGCGCGACAGGTGCCAGTTTTTGCGGCGGTCGAGCAGCGAATCCGCCCTCGCAACCGGTCGCGAGTCCGGAGCAGTTTCGCCGCGCGATTGCCGATCCGATCCTCGGCGTCTACCGCGCATTGCATGAAAGCGAGATTCCGGTGCTGGCCGAGGTGCAGGGAGACGCTCAGGGTTTCGGTTGCGCGCTCGTTGCGGCCTGCGATCTCGCCATCGCATCGGCAGAGGCTCGCTTCAGTCTGCCCGAACTGCAGAAGAACCTGCCGCCCACTTTGGTGTGGTCGGTGCTGCGACATCGCGTGCCCCCCAAAGCGGCGGCGCATATGATCTATCTGACCGACACCATCGATGCAAAGACCGCTCGCGAATGGGGCCTCGTCGCGGAAGTCGTGCCGGCCGGCACGCTTGCCTCGCGCGGCGATGCCATCAGCGCGTCCATCTGCTCGCGTGACCGGATTGCCCTGAGCGCGCTCAAGGCCTACTTCCGCGAAATCGTGATGCCCGATTTTTCCCTGGCAAGCGAAACGGCGGGGCTGATGCTCTCTTGCGCAATGACTTCGATACGCCGCGACTGATCTCCCCTTGATCTTCCCCTACATGCGCGGCGCCCCTGTTCGGCACACGGCGCAATGCATAAACGGCACGGCATAACCACCATACTCCCGCGAAAATGACGAGGATGCGCAGCCCAGCGTAATATACGGTCAGTTATAGCGGGCAGTTCGCTCGCCTGGTCTGCCTCGGAGAGTTCCAGATGAATGCTGCGCAAACCGACCACGCCTCTGCCGATGTCGCCTCTTCCACGGGCACGCTCTTCCTCACCGGCAATGTGGTTCGCCCCCTGACGCTCTCGCTCGATGATCTCCGGCAATATCCGGACGTGACCTGTGCTCCATTCGATCTGCGCTGCTACACCACGAACCGCTTTATCCGCACCGTTGCGCCGTATCGCGGGGTCCTGCTGACCGATCTGCTCAGGCAGGCCGAACTGCGCTGCGACGCGGATGGCGACTTCAAGCGCATGATCTTCATCGCTGTCGGCCACGATGGCTACGCGGTCACCTTCTCGTGGCACGAACTGTTCAACACGCTGGTGGGGCGGCAAGTCGTGGTTGCGTACGAGTGCGACGGCGTGCCGCTCGATCCCGATGACGGCGCCCCCATCCTGTTCTCGGGCGCGGATCTTCTGCCCGCGCCACGTCACGTCAAACGCCTTCTCCGGATCGAAACCCACGTATTGAAGCCCTGACACCGCTGACGGCAAGCCTTGCCACCGTCCGGCGACGCTTCCGTTGTGCGTCGCAAAATCGAAACTTCGAATCCTTACGGTGGAGAGGCGTAATATTTCTCAGGATATAACGGAGCGGTACACCTGTCCCGTCGACATGCGAGGAATACACCCATGAACCACGCAGAACTGCAGTACCTCACCACCGAATATCCCTTCCGCAAGCAGTACGAGAACTTCATCGGCGGGCAGTGGCTCAAGCCCGTCGGCAACGAGTACTTCGACAATATTTCCCCGATCACGGGCGAGCCCTTCACGTCCATCCCCCGTTCGCGCGAAGCCGACGTCGAACTCGCGCTCGACGCCGCGCACAAGGCCAAGGACGCCTGGGGCCGCACCTCGGCGGCAGACCGCGCGAATCTGCTGAACCGGATCGCCGAGCGCATCGAGGCCAATCTCACGCGGCTCGCCGTGGCGGAGACCATCGACAACGGCAAGCCATTGCGCGAAAGCATGGCGGCCGACATTCCGCTCGCGATCGATCATTTCCGCTATTTCGCCAGCGCGGTCCGTGCCCAGGAAGGCGCCATTTCACAGATCGACGACGACACGGTTGCCTATCACTTCCACGAGCCGCTCGGTGTGGTGGGCCAGATCATTCCGTGGAATTTCCCGATCCTGATGGCGACGTGGAAGCTCGCCCCCGCGCTCGCGGCCGGCAACTGCGTCGTGCTCAAGCCCGCCGAGCAGACTCCGGCCTCGATCCTCGTGCTGATCGAATTGATTCAGGATCTGCTGCCGCCCGGCGTCGTGAATGTGGTGAACGGCTTTGGTCTCGAAGCCGGCAAGCCGCTTGCTTCGAACAAGCGCATCTCGAAGGTGGCCTTCACGGGTGAAACCACCACGGGCCGGCTCATCATGCAGTATGCGAGCCAGAACCTGATTCCCGTGACGCTGGAGCTCGGCGGCAAGAGCCCGAACATCTTCTTCGCCGACGTGATGGAGCACGACGACAGCTTCCTCGACAAGGCGCTGGAAGGGTTCACGATGTTCGCGCTCAATCAGGGAGAAGTGTGTACGTGTCCGTCGCGCGTGCTGATCGACGAGAAAATCTACGACCGCTTCATGGAACGCGCGCTCAAGCGTGTTGGCGCGATCGCGCAGGGACATCCGCTCGATCCGAAGACCATGATCGGCGCACAGGCGTCGCGGGAACAACTGGAGAAAATTCTCTCGTATCTCGATCTCGGCAAGCAGGAAGGCGCGCAATGCCTGACGGGCGGCGAGCGCAACGCGTTCGAAGGCGAATTGAAGAACGGCTACTACGTGAAGCCCACAGTGTTCCGCGGCCACAACAAGATGCGGATCTTCCAGGAAGAGATCTTCGGGCCGGTCGTGTCAGTCACGACGTTCAAGACCGAGGAAGAAGCGCTGCACATCGCCAACGACACGCTGTACGGCCTCGGCGCCGGCATCTGGACACGCGACGGCACGCGTGCCTATCGCTTCGGCCGCGCAATCCAGGCCGGCCGGGTGTGGACCAACTGCTATCACGTCTATCCCGCGCATGCTGCGTTCGGTGGCTACAAGCAGTCGGGCATCGGACGTGAAAACCATAAGATGATGCTCGACCATTATCAGCAGACGAAAAATCTGCTGGTGAGCTATAGCGACAAGCCGCTCGGATTCTTCTGAGTGACGGTCCCGGCCTCGCCGCCGCGTGATGCACGGCGAGGCGCCATCGCCAGGGAGTACTCGCCATGGCCGACGAAGTGCCGCGTGTCGTCGCAACGCCCGCCGCGATCGCGCTGATCGAACAACTCGTCGCCGAGCACGGGCCCGTGCTGTTTCATCAATCGGGCGGCTGCTGCGACGGCAGTGCGCCCATGTGCTTTCCAGCCAATGAGTTCATGGTGGGCGGCTCGGACGTGAAACTCGGCACCCTTGCGGGCGTGCCCTTCTACATGAGCGAATCGCAATTCGAGTACTGGCAGCACACACAGCTCATCATCGATTGCGTGTCCGGCAACGGCGGCATGTTTTCGCTGGAACGCCCTACGGGTCTGCGCTTTCTCACGCGATCGAGACTCTTTGACGACGCCGAATCGGCATGGCTCGCTGCGCATCCGGCCGAACGGGCGGAGAGCTAGCGTGTCTGGGGCGCGTCAAGCGGAAACATGGCGGTAGAAACTAGCGACTGGCGGATCGACACAATCGTCCATAGGCTGCACTGCTTCGTCGCCGAACGCGGTGACGTCCGTCGATATCACGCGAGCAGAAACTCGCACAGAAAAATCGGCAGCGGCGACTGAAAAGATCGGGCAAGAGAGGACGGGACCGGAAAATCCGGTTCAGGGCAAAAAACCCATACCAATGAGACAGGGCTTGCGCGGGTCGAATCGGCGAAACCCTTGCTGGCATTGTGGTGCCGGGGACGGGACTTGAACCCGTAAGCCGTTAAGCGGCGGATTTTAAGTCCGCTATGTTTACCAATTTCATCACCCCGGCAGGGGTCGCGACCACGCGCGGTCGCGAATTCTACCATTGCGTGACGGGCGCACCAAAAAGCGCAGCGGACGAACCCTATCCGCTCGCCAATCCGCCGGCAATCCAGCCGTATTCTCACGACAAACCCGCCGCCCCATCCGGCTTTCCGGCTTCATCCGCCGGTCACAAACGCTCCCGATAGTGCGAAGTCGATTTCAACGCGGCAGCAGCACTCGCGCCGGCGCGGTCCGCACATCGGCCGCAACGACGACACCTGCCGCAAGTCTCGATCGAACCGCACGCGCCGATTGCATTATCGTAATGGAAGCGGCGCCGGCTTCCGGCGCGCCACACCGAGGATTCCCCATGCTACTGGCTCAAATCAGCGACCTGCACATCAAGCGGCCCGGCGAGCTCGCCTACCGCCGCATCGATACCGCGCCGTATCTCGCGCGCTGCGTCGCCGCGCTCAATGCGCTCGTGCCGCGTCCCGACGCGGTCATCATGACCGGCGATCTCGTCGATCAGGGCGACCCGCAACAGTACGAACACCTGAAGACGCTGCTCGCGCCGCTCGACATCCCCTACTTCCTGCTGGTCGGCAATCACGACGAACGCAGCGCGTTGCGCGCGGCGTTTCCCGAGCGCGCGGAACTGCACGGCGGCGGAGAGTTCGTGCAGTACGCGCTCGACGTCGGCCCGCTGCGCGTGATCGCGCTCGATTCGCTGGTGCCGGGCGCAAGCGGCGGCATGCTGTGCGATACGCGGCTCGCGTGGCTCGCGCAGCAGCTCGACGCGGCAAGCGGCAAACCGGTCGTGGTCGCGCTGCATCATCCGCCGTTCGCCTGCGGTATCGAGCACATGGACGAGATGCGGCTCGATCCGGCGGCATCGGACAAGCTCGCCGCGTTGATCGCGCGTCATCCGAACGTCGAGCGCGTGATCTGCGGACACGTGCATCGGCCGATGTACGTGCGCTTCGGCGGCACGATCGCGTGTGCGATTCCGGCGCCCGCGCACCAGGTCGCGCTCGATCTGCGCGAGGATGCACCGTCGATGTTCGTGATGGAGCCGCCCGCCTATGCGCTGCATCGCTACGATCCGGCGACCGGCATCGTGACGCATCATGCGTATGTCGAGGCCGCCGACGGGCCTTATCCGTTTGATGACGTTTGATGACGTTTGATGATGTTCGACGACGACGGCGGCGAGTCGAGCGACCGAGGTCGGCGCTCTGATGCACCGGGATTCGATGCGTCGCTTCGATGCGTCCTTTCGATGCCGGGTCCCGATGCTTCAAATCGACGCTTCAAATCGATACGTCATCCCGATGCGCCGACGCGAGCGCACGACAATCGAGCCCTTCCTTGCCGCGCGTCATGGAGGCGTCATCGGAGCGACCTCCGAAACAGTCCGCAACGACCCGCAGCGGGATCGCACGCCAGCCTCGCGCCCCGGCTTTAGCGCCCCCGGCTCCGGCGCGCCGTGGCCCGCTCGTGTCCGCGCGGCCCGTGTCTCGCCCAGGACCGTGGGCCGCCCGTCAGCACGATCCGCCTCGCTCCGGTATGATCGGCACGCTCGAGGACCGCGCATGGGCCGGTCCGTTGCTCCTGCCTGAGTCATGTCCACTCCCGACGCCTCCACCTCCGCTCCCGCCTCCGCCCGCTCGCTGCGCGGCCTGTTGCTGCTGCTCGCGACGATCGCCGGCATTTCGGTCGCCAACATCTATTACAACCAGCCGCTGCTCGACAACCTGCGCCAGTCGTTTCCGGGCGGCGCCTCGTGGGTCGGCGCGGTGCCGGCCGTCACGCAGCTCGGCTACGCGGCCGGCATGCTGCTGCTCGCGCCGCTCGGCGACCGCTTCGACCGGCGTCTGCTGATCCTGCTGCAGATCGCCGCGATGTGCATCGCGCTCGTCGTCGCGGCAACCGCGCAGACGCTCTCCGTGCTGATCGTCGCGAGTCTCGCGATCGGCGTGCTCGCGACGATCGCACAGCAGGCCGTGCCGTTCGCGGCCGAACTCGCGCCGCCGGCCGAGCGCGGCCAGGCGGTCGGCACGGTGATGAGCGGCCTGCTGCTCGGCATTCTGCTCGCGCGGACCGCGGCGGGCATCGTCGGCGAATACTTCGGCTGGCGCGCGGTGTTCGGCATGTCGGTCGTCGCGCTGCTGGTGCTCGCGGTCGTGATCGTCATGCGTTTGCCGAAGAGCCAGCCGACCTCGACGCTGCCGTACGGCAAGCTGCTCGTGTCGATGTGGCATCTCGTGACCGGGCATCGCGCGCTGCGCGAAGCCTCGCTGACCGGCGCGGCGATGTTCGGCGCGTTCAGCATCTTCTGGTCGGTGCTCGCCTTGCTGCTCGCGGGCGCGCCGTTTCATCTCGGACCGCAGGCGGCGGGACTGTTCGGCATCGTCGGCGCGGCCGGCGCGATGGCCGCGCCGCTCGCCGGCAAGTTCTCCGACCGGCGCGGACCGCGCGCGGTCGTCACGCTGTCGATCGTGCTCGTCGCGATCGCGTTCGTCGTGTTCGGCGCATCGGCGAAGAGCCTCGTCGGGCTCGTGATCGGCGTGATCATTCTCGACGTCGGCGTGCAGGCCGCGCAGATTTCGAACCAGTCGCGCATCTACGCGCTGAAGCCCGAAGCGCGCAGCCGCGTGAATACCGTGTACATGGTCGCGTATTTCATCGGCGGCACGCTCGGCTCGGGCGTCAGCGCGATCGTCTGGCCCATGTTCGGCTGGATCGGCGTGAGTATCGCGGGCCTCGTGTTCGCGGCGCTGGCCGCGTGGAATCATTTGAGTTTGCCGGCGCGGGCCGGGCATTGATTGCGGGCTGCGCGCAAGGCTGATGAGCCATTGGCAGGAAGACCGCCTGTAATGAGCGATGCGTGGCTCGATTTCGAGCAATTCATACGGGAAATGCGAACACCCGCTGCGTTGCCTCTCGACGAAAAGCTGACCCGAGACATGGACCTCTATCACGATCTCGATTGGGAACCCGCGAAGATCGTAGAGACGATGCGCGTATGGTCCGAACGGTTCCGTGTCGATCTGCGGGATTTCAACGTGGCCTGCTACGTTCCATCGGCAGCCATGCGCAAACGCGACGTCGCGGCAACGGCATTGAAATCCCTGTTTAGCGCGAGGGCACGCGCATCACTCGGCGGCCGCGCGCTCACGCTTGGGATGCTCGATGAAGCGGGGATGATGACAACAGGACTCGGCCTGTCACGGGACTCGACTCGCTGACGGAGCCGCATGACACACGGCCTCGACGCGGTTGCCAGCGGGGTCGACGAGAAACGCCGCGTAGTAATCCCGATGGTAGTGAGGCCTTAGTCCCGGCTCTCCGTCAGACCGTCCGCCCGCCGACAGTCCGGCCTGGTAAAACGCGTCCACATGCTCGCGGGACGGCGCCTTGAAACACCAATGGCGTTTGTTCGGCGTTATTTCGCCGGGGTCCAGATATATCGCCAGACAGGTTGATACCGTGTCGTCCCCGCTGCAGCGCTCGCCGTAACCGAGCGCAGTGGGCTCGTCATAAACCTTGCGCGCCCCCAGAGCGGCCATGACGGCATCGTAAAAGGGTCGCGCCGTCTGAAGATCCGGCACGCCAATCGACACGTGATCCAGCAGTTGCATGGCATTGGCTCCGTGAAATGCACACTCGTTTATATCTGAAGATTCACTCGACGATGCCGAGCGCGGCTGCCGCGAGCTTGCCTATTTCGAGTCTGCTGCCTGCATCGTCGCCATCTTCGCCGTCTTCGAGCATCCAGACCGTCGATAAACCCGTCCACGCAAGCACCCACTGCAGAAGTCGCCGCGGCTCGATACCGGCGACATCGGCAACCAACTCGATACGGCGCCGGAAGATGCCCGGTGCCAATGCGCTCTCGCCGTCGGGGTTGCAGAAGAGGTTGGCATAGTCGAACGCGCGCTCGCCGTACAAACCTTTGGGATCGATCGCGAGCCAGCCGGACGGTCCGAAGTCGAGCACATTGCCGTGGTGAATATCGCCGTGCAGAACCGTGACGTCGCGCGGTGCCGCCAGCAGTTCGCGCGCGGTCTGGGCGCAGAGCCCGACAATCCCACCATGCGCGGGGCCCGCGCACAACAGCGCATCGAACCATTGCGTCAACGGAACCAGCGCGGGAAGCGGCGTGTGAAGCGGCGCGGCGCGCGGCCGATGCAACTGCGAGACCGTTGCGCATAAGATGCGCGTGGCGTCGTCATCGCGGCCCTGTTCGACCATTTGCACGAGCGAAGCGGAACCTTGCGCACGCGCCATCAGCAAGGCTTCACCGTCGTGAGCCAGCACCGGCGCCGCGCCCTCGCCGCCCCACCACACCATCAGGCGGCTGCCCGCCCGTTCCTCGGCCTCGGACGACAGCTTGAGGATGGCGGCCACCCCGTATTGACGGACCGGGAGCAGGTTGCCGCTGCGCGAGGTAAACGGATCGCCATCGATCGTCAGATTCCAGCGCTTCAGGTATTGCTCGAACATGGAGGCCCATTCGGTTCGTCAGGTTTTGCCGGGGTTCCATCGCTCATCGCCCGGCCGTGCGCGGATCGCCGCGCCCCAACGCATACTCCTGCAACGCATCGAGCACGCGGTCGAACTCGAACGATTTGTCGTAAAAGTGGCGCACGCCGTACTGCTCGCAGCGCGCGCGATACGCAGGCAGCGCGTGATTGGTCAGCACCGCGGCGAACATCGCATCGATCAGCCCCTCGCGCTGCAGGTATGCGAGCACCGGCACGCCCGAGCCCTGCTTCAGTTGCAGATCGATAATCACCGCGTCGAAGGTTTCGTCGCCGAGCAGCGCGATCGCCTGATCGGCGGCATCGGCGTAAGCGGCCACCCGCAGCAGACCGGACGAATCGATCGCCTCCACGAGGCTGCGGCGGATCAGCGGCGAATCCTCGATCAGCAGCACGCGCAGCGGCGCGCGGCGGGCGGGCTCGGCAACGGACTTCGGTTCGCGGTTCATCGGCATGTCTCGATCGTCCCTCATTCGATCAAACCGTTCTTGATCGCGTAATACGTGAGGTCCGCGTTGTTCGCGAGCCGCATCTTCTCCAGCACGCGCGCGCGATACGTGCTCACGGTTTTCACGGACAGATGCAATTCCTCGGCGATCTCGGTCGGCAAGCGTCCGGCCGCGAGCTTGCAGAAGATCTGGAATTCGCGCTCCGACAGCGCTTCGTGCGGCCGCCCCGCGGCGGGCTTGTCGAGATTGTCGGCGAGCGTATCGGCAACCGCTTCGGACAGGTAACGATGTCCGCGCGCGACCGAGCGGATCGCCCGCACGATCTCCTCGGGCTCGCAGTCCTTGTTCAGATAACCGTTCGCGCCGGCGCGCAGCAGATTGATCGCATACTGGCTCTCGGGGTAGCCGGAAAGAATCAGCACGCCCTGCTCGGGGCGCACCTGCCGGATCACGCGCAAGGTGTCGATGCCGTTCTTGTCGGGCATCGCGATGTCGAGCAGCACCACGTCGAATGCCTGCTCGCGCACGAGATTGATGGCTTCCTCGCCAGTGGCGGCCTCGGCGGCCACGCACATATCCGGCTCGTCGGCGACGAACTGTCTGAAACCGCCTCGAACGATCGCATGATCGTCAGCTATCAGCACTCGAATCATCGGTTGGGTGTCCGTGCAAAGGAGATCGCTCCGAAACGGACATTGTAATGACCAGGCACGTGGCCTGGCCGAAATACGCGGACGGGTTCATGCACCTCACCGCCTTGCATCCCTCGCGCCGGATCGCGCGAATTCATGCTAACTCACGCGACCCGGCCCACCCGCGCGCCCTTGTTGCAGCCATCGAAGCTGCCCATCCACACTATCCGCTAATCGCGTCCCTCGAGCAGATCGGCCATATCGTCGGCATGCTCTTCCTCGACCGCGAGGATTTCCTCCAGCAGACGGCGCGTGGTCACGTCCTTCTCGCCGAGATAGCGCACGATCTCGCGATACGTATCGATCGCGATGCGCTCGGCAATCAGGTTCTCGCGAATCATGTCGGTCAGGCTCGCGCCCTCCTTGTACTCCGAATGCGCGCGCTTCTTCAGGCCGTCCGGCGCGAAATCGGGTTCGCCGCCGAGCTGCACGATACGCTCGGCGATGCGGTCCGCGTGTTCCTGCTCCTCGGCCGCATGCTCGGCGAACTCGACCGCCACCGCTTCCGAATTGATGCCCTTCGCCATGAAATGATGGCGCTTGTAGCGCAGCGTGCAAACGATTTCGGTCGCAAGCGCATCGTTGAGCAGCTTGAGCACGATCTTGCGATCGGCACCGTAGGTCGCGGTGACCGGACCGTCCGAGATGTGCTTGCGCGCGTCGTCGCGAATCTTCTGCAGGTCCATCACGAACGGACCGTCGGACTGGGCAGCCCCGCTCTGGGCGGCGGATTGTTTCGTCATCGAATTTCTCCTTGGACTGTTGTGGGGAAATGGCACGTCACGTACGAATTGAGCACGAACCGCGCCCGCTTCGGCTACGTTCGGAACACGCCGAGCAGCAAAGTGACCACGAATACGACCAGAAAGATGTAGAACAGAATCTTCGCGATCTCGGCCGCACCCGCCGCGATGCCGGTAAAGCCGAACACTGCGGCGATGATCGCAATCACGAAGAAGACGATGGCATAGTGAAGCATGACGGTTCTCCCTTGTATCGACGTTGGGTCTGCGAAGCAAATCGCTCGCCCGCCGCGCTAGTCGACTATCTTTTTCGTTATCACGAAGCCGAGCACGAGGAACACCACGCACAGCACGACGAACACGAAGAACAGGAACTTCGCGATGGCCGCCGCGCCGGCCGCGATACCGGTAAATCCGAGAAGACCGGCGATCACGGCCACGACGGCAAAGAACAGCGCCCACTTCAACATGATGGCTCCCTCCTGAAACGAAACGTTGAGCGAATGGTCGGGTCCATCGTATCGGGCGGTGCGCGCAGGCGCACTCCGACGCTCGCCGTTTTTCGTGTGAGAATCCGCTTACATCGGCTTACGTCCGCGTTACGCGAGCCGCGCTGCGCCGCCGGGCGAGTGCGATATCGAGGCCGATATCGAAGTCGCTGTTGAAGCCGATCCCGATCCGAGGAGCCGAATGTGTCGAACGTGCAGAACGCACAGAACGCGCCGGAACTGAGCCGCCCTCGCGTCACGGCGCGGCTCGCCGACTGGATGCGCAAGCGCAGCTGGGCCATCGCGATGACGGTTGCGATCGTCATCACGGTGGGCGGTCTCGTGATTCTCGAAACCGCACGCCAGCGCATCGCGGCCGAGTATGAAACCGCGCTCGAAGCACGCGACGTCACCGTGCGGTTGAGCACGCTCGCGAGCGAACTGTCGCGGCTCGCCGCGCAGCAGAATCATTTTCTGCTGACGCAGGACATGGCTTCCGCCGAGGCCTTTTGCGCGAGCGCCGCGCGCATCCGCGAGAACACGCGGCAACTGGAGCGCTTCTATCGCGACAGCCGCGCCGACAGCGCCGAGCTTGCGAGTTTCACGCAGATCGTCGCGCTGATCGATGCGCGCATCGGTGCGGGCGCAACTGCGCTGCAACAGGCGGCGCCGCATCGGCTCGATCTTGGCGCCTGCGGGCCGGCAGCCAGGCTGAATCCCGCCGGCGCGTCGCTGATCGACAGCACGCTCGCGCTGCTGCGCGACGACGAGGAGCGCCGCGCGCAGCATGCGCTCGCCGCGAGCCGCGCCGATCAGCGGCTCTCGACGCTGTGCGCGGCGGGTCTCTCGGCGCTGAACATCGTGCTGTTCATCCTGCTGTTTCGCGATCTCGGCATCCAGATCGACCGGCAGACGCGCGCGCAGCGTCAACTGATTACGCAGCAGGAAGAACTCGACCAGCTCGTCAACGAGCGCACGCGTCAGCTCGAAGCGCTCGGCTGGCACCTGCAGGCGGTCAGCGAAAACGAAAAGACGCAGCTCGCGCGCGAACTGCACGACGAACTCGGTGCGATTCTGACCGCGTGCCGGATGGACGTCGCATGGGCGCGCCGCAAGCTCGAAGACAGCGAACCCGATCTCGCCGACAAGCTCAGGCGCGCGCTCGCCAATCTCGACCAGGGCATCGCGCTGAAGCGGCGCATCATCGAGGACATGCGGCCCACGGTGCTCGCCAATTTCGGGCTCGTCACGGCGCTGCGCACGCTCGCCGACGAAGCCGCGCAGCGCAACAACTGGACGCTCGACCTGCACCTGCCCGCCGACGACGTCCAGCTCGACGAGCAGACCGAGATCGCGCTCTTTCGCGTCGCGCAGGAGTCGCTGACGAATGCGGCGAAGTACGCGCGGGCCTCGAAGGTATCGATCGCCTTGCGGGTCGACGACGGCCAGGTCGCGCTGCATATCGGCGACAACGGCGTGGGCATCATGCCGGCCGACCTGACACGCACGCATACGCACGGCCTGCTCGGCATGCGGCAGCGCGTCGCCGCGCATGGCGGACGCTTCGACATCCGGCGCGGCACGCCGGGCGGCACCGAGATCGACGTGGTGATGCCGAGCGTCAGCACGGCGACGCCGTCGGTCGATCTGCCGCAATCGGCGGCAGTGGCCGCGCCCGGGTCGGCCACCCCAGCCACGCCGGCCGCCGCGCCGCCCACGTCGCCAAGCCTCGTCGGGCAAGGCCCCGCGGCATGAGGCGTGCCCCGCTGTAGGACGACGCCGACGCAAACACCGGAGCCCGCCTACAACAAAATCGCCGCGCGACCGACAGCGCGCGCTCCGCCCTTTTCTTACCATGCAGTCATGGCTGGTGCGAGGCCGGTTCGAGACTGATTCGGGACCGGATCGAAACCTGTTCGACCGGCATGGCGCCGGTCGGCCGACATCAACCGATGCATTCTCGACAAGGAGAACTTTCATGACTCGACTGATCGCTTTGCTTGTGCTTGCCGGAACGGCGATGCTTGCCAGCGGTTGCAACACGGTGGCGGGCGCCGGCGAAGACATTTCGAAGGGCGGCAACGCCATTACGAACTCCGCGGAACAGAACAAGTAAAAGAACCCATAAATGGAGGTTCGGGCAGGGTCAGGATGAGCCCGCCGCGGGAAACCGCGGCGGGCTTTTTCATGCCTCGCGGAATTTAGAATTTTTCCTCGGCGGCCTGGCCCGGCGCGCGGTGTATCGTGCGAGCGGCTCCCCTACTTACACGGTCCCCGCATGCCTTACCCCCACCTGCTCGCCGAACTCGACCTGGGCTTCACGCGCCTGCGCAATCGCGTCGTGATGGGTTCGATGCATACCGGCATGGAAGACCGCTTCTGGCATTACCCGCAACTCGCCGCGTATTTCCGCGAGCGCGCCAAAGGCGGCGTCGGGCTCATCATCACGGGCGGCATTTCGCCGAATCGCGAGGGCTGGCTGCTGCCGTTCGGCGGCACGCTCAACTCGGTATTCGATCTGCGCAATCATCGGCTCGTGACCGAGGCCGTGCATGCCGAGGGCGGCAAGATCGCGCTGCAGATCCTGCACGCGGGCCGCTATGGCTACCAGCCGTTCGTGGTCTCGGCGTCCGCGCTGAAGTCGCCGATCTCGAAGTTCAAGCCGCGCGCGCTCAGCCTCGCCGGCATCGCGAAGACCGTGCGCGATTACGCGCGCTGCGCACGGCTCGCGCAACGCGCGGGCTACGACGGCATCGAGATCATGGGCAGCGAAGGCTATCTGCTGAACCAGTTCCTCTGCCCGCGCACGAACCGGCGTACCGACCGGTACGGCGGTAGCATCGAGAACCGCATACGGCTCGCGCGCGAGATCGTCGAACGCGTGCGCGCGGTGTGCGGCGAGCGCTTTATCGTCGTGTACCGGCTGTCGCTGATCGATCTCGTCGAAGGCGGCAATACGTGGGACGAAACCGTGCAGGTCGCGCGGGCGCTCGAAGCGGCCGGCGTGACGATCTTCAATACCGGTATCGGCTGGCACGAGGCACGCGTGCCGACCATCGTGACCTCGGTGCCGCGCGCGGCCTTCGCCTCGCTCTCCGCGCGCCTGAAGGCCGCCGTCAACGTGCCGGTGATCGCGTCGAACCGCATCAATACGCCCGAGGTCGCCGAGACGCTGCTGGCCGACGGCTCGGCCGATCTGGTGTCGATGGCGCGGCCGCTGCTCGCCGACCCCGAGTTCGTGCTGAAGACTGCCGAAAACCGCGCGCACGAAATCAATGTCTGCATCGCCTGCAATCAGGCCTGCCTCGATCACACGTTCAGGAATCAGCGCGCGAGCTGTCTCGTGAATCCGCGCGCGGGACGCGAAACCGAACTGCTCTACCGGCCGCTCGCAAGTCCGCAGACCGCGCGTTCGATCGCGGTGGTCGGCGCGGGGCCGGCCGGTTTGTCGGCGGCGACGGTGGCGGCTTCGCGCGGCCATCGCGTGACGCTGTTCGAAGCGAGCGACAGGCTCGGCGGCCAGTTCAACCTTGCGATGCGCGTGCCGGGCAAGGAAGAGTTCAGCGAGACGATCCGCTATTTCCAGAGCCAGTTGCAGCGGCATTGCGTCGAGGTGCGGCTCAGCACGCGCGCCGATGCCGCGCTGCTCGCCGCCGGCGCTTACGACGACGTGATCGTCGCGACCGGCATCGTGCCGCGGCGGCCGTCGATCGCCGGCATCGACGGGCCCAATGTGCTGTCCTACGTGGACGTGCTGGGCGGGGCGCCGGTCGGCGCGCGCGTCGCGGTGATCGGCGCGGGCGGCATCGGCTTCGACGTCAGCGAATTCCTGCTGCATCGCGCGGGCGAGCCCTTGCCGATACCGCGCGATGCGTGGCTCGACGAATGGGGCGTCGATCTCGCGGTGCGCGAGCGCGGCGGGCTCAAGCCGCCGTCCGCGCCACAACCGGCGCGGCAGATCTGGCTGCTGCAGCGCAAGGCCGGCAAGCTCGGCGCGGGACTCGGCAAGACCTCGGGCTGGGTGCATCGCGCGACGCTCGCCAGAAACGGCGTGCAGATGCTCGACGGCGTCGAGTATCGCGAGATCGGCGCGCTCGGTCTGAAGATCGCGCGCGCGGGTGCCGACGAGTGGCTCGAGGTCGAGACGATTGTCGTGTGCGCGGGGCAGGAATCGTTGCGCGAGTTGCTGCCGTCGACGCCCGGCGGCACGAGCGACGGTAGGCCGCGTTATCACGTGATTGGCGGCGCGAAGCTCGCGACCGAGCTCGATGCGAAACGCGCGATCCGCGAGGGTGCGGAACTGGCGGCGCGGCTTTGAGGGTGGTGAGGCAACTCGAAGGCCGAGGGGCGTATGGCGATCGGGTGTGCTGTGCGCCACCGCTGACTCTACGGTCAGACCCGCGGTCATACCCCGCGGTCGTACCCCACCGCCGTGCTCCACCGCCCTATGCTCCCCACCCGCAACGCACGCCACACGCAAAGACATGCGCGGCGCATTGCACGGAATTTACGTCAAGCACGCTCGCGTGAACGTGAACCCCGTCCCACACCTCACGCGCGCCCCTTCTTCCGGTAATCGAACCAGAACGACAAGCCGACGCTCACGAGAATCACGATCGTCGCGACCACCGTGTAGCGCGTGACCGGCTCGCCAAGCAGCAACGCACCGAGCGCGACCGCCACGACCGGATTCACGTACATGCAGCTGCTTGCGATGATCGGGCTCGTATGGCGAATCAGGAAACCGTACGCGACGTACGCGGCCATCGTGCCGATCAGCATCAGATAGAGAAACGCGAGCAGCGACAGCACATGCAGTTCGAGCATGCGCTCGCCCGAGATCCACGCGACCAGCGTCGAAACCGCGCCACCGAGGCCGATCTGCAGCGCGGTCGAGAGAAACAGGTCCGAGGGCAGCTTCAGTTGCCCGGCCAGATGCGCGCCGCCGGCCCAGAACAGCGCGCCGCACAGAATCGCGAGACTGCCGCCGGCCGAACCGGGCGTGGTGTCGCCGTGGCTCAGAATCGCAATGCCGACGAGCCCGAGCGCAACCGCGAACCATTCGCCGCGGCCGATCTTGCGGCCCGCGAGCGCCGCGATCACGCTCGCGAAGAGCGGCACGGTGGCGACCATCACGGCCGCGGTGCCGGTGCCGACGGTGCGCATCCCGTAGGCAAGCATGCCGCTCGACAAACCGACGAGCATCGTGCCGACGAGCCCGGCGTTGCGGATTTCAGCGAAGCTCGGCGGAATCGGCTTGCGGCGCACCGCGAGCACGAACAGGCCGAGGCCGGCGAACAGGTTGCGCAAGCCGGAGAGCAGGAGCGGCGGAAACGAGCCGAGCGAGACGTGCACGGCGAGGTAGGTCGAGCCCCACACGAGATAGACGACGGCGAGTGCGAGCGCGATCTGGCCATTGTGCGAGCGCGGCGCACGGATCGGCCAGTGACGCGGAGAAAAAACGGAACGGGGCGACGACATGCGTTCAGCCCGCCTGCATCGTCGAGCGTATCCACGGGAAAAGCCTCGCGCCTGCGCTGCCCTCCCTCGTGCGGGACGGCGGACGCCGCATCGGCGATGCGGTCTGACGGGCGAAGCTGGCGGACATGTCGATGGAGCGGAAAAGCGATGCGGATGGCCCCCGCGGCCCGTGGGCCGATAGCGCCAATGTGCCCAATGGGGCCGCGATCCGCGGCGACGCTGCAAGCGCCGCGGCCGGCACGCGCCGAATGCGGCGCGCACCGCATTATGCAGTAAGCGCACACTGCATCGCTCGGGAGAATCGTAACTTTTTGGCATCGTTACAACAGAAAAAAGCCGGGCGCATCAACCCGGCTTTCTTGCTGCTTTTTTGGCTGCTTTTTACCGGCTTTTTTCGCCTGCCGCGCCGGGACCGCCGGCACGGGTCAGGCGCGCCCGGGACCTCAGTTGGCCATCGCGCCCGACGCCTCGTGCTTCATGCCCATCGCGCCGCCATCCTTCTTCATTGCGTCGTGTTTCATGGCGTCTTTTTTCATGCTGTCCTTCGACATGCTGTCTTTGGACATCGAATCTTTCGACATCGCGTCCTTCGACATCGAATCGTGGGACATCGCCCCGCTCGCCTGAGCGAAGGCGGCGCCGCTGCCCGCCAGCATGGCGAGCGTGATCGTTGCGATTGCGAACTTTTTCATGGGATAACTCCGTTTGTCAGTGGGTGGGGGTAAATCAAGCGAAACCGGCGCGGGCCGGCGTATTTCCGAAGCCGCCGACGCGTGCGTCAGGAGCCTCCGAACCAGTTGTAGCCCTGGTCGACCCAGTAGCCGCCAGGGTAGGTGTTGGTGACGAACATCTCGACGATGTGTTTCGGATTCTTGTAGCCGAGCTTGGTCGGCATGCGCAGCTTCATCGGGTAGCCGTACTTCGCGGGCAGTTGCTCGCCGTCGTACGAGAACGTCAGCAGCGTTTGCGGATGCAGCGCGGTCGCCATGTCGATGCTTTCGTAGTAGTCGTCCGCGCATTTGAAGCCGACGTATTTCGCGCTCGTATCCGCGCCGATGCGCCGCAGAAAATCGCCGAACGGCGTGCCGCCCCAGCGGCCGATCGCGCTCCATCCTTCCACGCAGATATGCCGCGTGATCTGCTCGGTATGCGGCAACGCATACAGCTCGGGCAGGGTCCAGACGCGCTGGCCGGTGACGAGGCCGCTCACCTTGAGGCGGTAGTCGGCGCCGTCCACGTGCGGCACGTCGTCGATGCCGTAGAACGCGTTGAACGGAAACGGCCGCGTGATCTGCGCCTCGGTGTAGGTCGGCGCGAGTTGCCGCGGATCGAACAGCGCGGCCTGCGCGCGGTCGTTCAGGCGCGAGACGGCGGTGAGGAAGCGGTTGACCGAGGCGTCGTCGGTCAGCGAGCAGCCGGTCAGCATCGACAAACCGCCGAGCGTCAGCAACTGCTTGCCGAACAGACGCCGCGACGGCATCGCGAGCTCGCGCTTCGCATCGAGCAGGATCGAGGCGCGGTCCAGCCGCTGGAGGCCGCGTTGCGTGGATCGATCATCGGGCTTGGTCATGATTCGCCATCCGTAACGTTGTGCATGCTGTGGTTCGGGTGTGTCGGGTATGTCATTGCGGGTTGTCCGGGAGCCTGCGCTTGCATGCGGCTCAGCGGCCGCGCAGCATCGCGAGCAGCGAGCGCGGCACGAGCGCCACCATCGCCAGATGCACGGCGAGGAACGCGGCCAGCAGCGACATCGCCGTGAAATGGACGATGCGCGCGTTGTCATAGCCGCCCATCAGCTCGCGCAGCAGCGGAAACTGCACCGACTTCCAGATCGCGAGCCCCGACAGCACCAGCACGATCAGATCGACGATCGCGAACAGATAGGCGAGCTTCTGCACCGCGTTGTAGTCGCGCAGATCGGCATGCGAGAGCCGGCCGCGCAAGGCGGCGACGAAGTCGCGCAGCACCGCGCGCGGCGTCAGCGGCAGAAACTTGCGCACGAGGCGGCCGCTCGCGAGATTCAGCGCGAGATAGACGAGTCCGTTGAACACGAGCAGCCACATCGCCGCGAAGTGCCATTGCAGCGCGCCGCCGAGCCAGCCGCCGAGCGTGATCGCGGTCGGAAAGCTGAAGGCCGGGAAAATCGGCGAGGCGTCGTAAATGCGCCAGCCCGACAGCATCATCACGATGGCCGCGAGCGCGTTGAGCCAGTGCGTGACGCGCACCCACAGCGGATGGATCGCGCGGTGCCGGTTCGGCGTCGCGGGGGGCGCGCTGTCGCGCAAGGTGTGGGGCGTGGACATGGGGCTCTCCTGAGGCGGATGGGGCAATCCGGAGTGGTGGCTGGATGGTGTTCAATGGCAGGCGGCCAGTTCGGTGGCTTGCAGCACGTCACCGGTCGCGTCGTTCTCGACGAAGGCGACCACGCCGAAGCGGTCGTTGGCGTTGGCGTTGGCGTTGGCGTTGGCGTTGGCGTTGGTGCCAGCATCGGCCGGCGCGTCCTCGATGCGGATGTCCTGCCTGATCCGCGCATGGCCCGCGACGAGCGGTATGGGACCGAGCCACTGCCGCACGACCCGCTCGTGATGCAGCGTCGCGCCGCGGTTTTCGCCGGCGCCGACCTGCGACATCAGCGAGTTTTCGTAGACCGCGAGATAGGCGCTCAACGGACCGGCAGCGGACGCGGCCGCGCTGCGAAATTGCGCATCGACATCGAACGCGCCGGGCATGCGCGGCGTCAACGCAAGCGCGATGCTCGCCTGCGCCGGTTCGGCGACGAGCCGGTCGATGCGGCTCGCGAAGCTGTCGCGCCGCGACCAGTCGCGCAGTTCGTGACCCGCGACGAACACTTCCGGCGTATAGACCGTGTGAGCGCCCGCGAGCTTCGTCAGCGTCTGCTGACGTTCGGTGAAGCGAGGCTGGGCAAAGCGGTCGGTCCAGCCGAGGCTGTTCCAGTAATCGACATGCAGCGCGAGCGGCACGATGCCCTGCGCGGCCGCGCCGCTTTTCCATTGACCGAGCCAGCGGTCGGCGGGCGGACAGCTATTGCAGCCTTCGCTGCTGTACAACTCGACGAGCGCCACGCGATGCGCGGGACTGTGCGCCGCGCAGGCGGCAGCGGCTGCGTAGGCGCGAGTGCTGCAGGCGCCAGCGCTGAAAAGGAAGATCGCCAGCGCGAAAACTGGCGCGAAAGATAAAACCCAATATCGAAGCGTTGAACGGCTGCGCGCGGTCGACATGACGTGCTCCACAAGGAATCTGCACGTTGGTCGAACCGCGCCGCCGGTTATGACAGCCTGTTTTTATTTTTTTTCGACAGCGGCTGGCAGGCGCCACGGACCTCGCGGCTTACTCGTAGCTGACGACCACCGTGACACGCGTGTCCACGTCGGCGCGCTGCGCCGAGAGCGACAGCACGCCGCCCAGTTGTCCCACGTCATAGCGGCCATCGCGAGCCGCGGTCACGCGCCCGCCACCGTCGACGAAACGCGCCGCCACGAGATCGCGCGAGCGCGCATTGCCGTTGACCTCGAGCGCGACATCCACGCCGCCGCCGACGCCCGGCGACGCGCCGAACGTCACCGTGCGCGCGAGCCCCTGCCCCGCCACCGCC
>NZ_JAAGPS010000217.1:0-6489 GCF_017105025.1 Paraburkholderia sp. Ac-20336
CAGCTGCAGCAGCAACCCGTCATAGCGCGCCACGACTTCGGCGTTCGTCGACAGATAGCGCGCGATGATGCGGCGCTGACGGTCCCGATACCCTTCCCAGTCGGCATCGTGATGGCGGATCGCCTGCACGAGCTGGCGCGCGCCTTCGTCGACGTCGTTACCGGCGTAGTAGTAGCCGAGCTCGCGGCACAGTTGCGCGTTGTGCACGAACGGATAGCCGTTCCAGCACACGTCGAAGTAGAAGTAGTTCAGCGCCAGCCCCCATTGATGGGACACGACGATGTCCGTATGTTCCGCGAGAAACTCCGGCGTTTCGAAGTGACCGACGAAGCTCGCCTTGCGGTCGCGCACGAGGTCCAGATAACGCGCGATGCCGATGAACTCGGGGCACTGCGTCGCGAGACGTTCCGCATTGGTGACGTGCAGATGCGAAATCCCGTCGCCGACGATCCGGTACGCGTTCTCCGCGATCAGCATCGGATAGAGGCAGAACTTCAGCACGTCGAGGTTCGCCTCCATGACGGAGAGCCGGCGCGGCCCGCTGGCGGGGCGGTATTCGCCGTGATGGGGCAGCTCGCGCGCGCGCGCTTCGATGCACATCGGGTCCCAGACGAACGGCACTTCACGCGCCGGACAGCGGCGCAAGGTCCTGAAGAACGGCAGGCTCGTCTCGACCACCTGGGGAATGACCCAGACCTCGTCGTAGCATTGATTGATGAAGATCGAGTCGGCCATCCTGCGGTTGAAGATCATCGCTTCCATCAGCTGCACGTATTCCGGCCCGCAGCAGTAGCTGACGAGCTTCGTGCCGCGCGCCCTGATGTACCCGGTCTGACCGGCATTGATCTGGCCGCCGAGCTCGATCAGGACGTCGAGGCTGTCCTTGACGTCCTCGAAGCGCCGCACCGGGTAGCGTTCGAGATCCCACGGCAGCTTCGCCGTAATCGCTACCGAAGTCGTGTTGACGAGCACCACCTGGTGGCGCAGCGGCGAATGCTGGAACACCCGCATCAGGTACAGCGCATTCTGTTTGATGCCGTTGACCCACAGGCTCTCGGCCTCATGATGCAGGCCGATCGTGATGCCGATCCGCAGCGGGCGCGGGCCGGGAGCTTCGTGCTCCGAAGCATGCAGTGCGTTCATTGTGCGGCCTCCCGCGGGAATTGCACCTGACGGCGCAGGATCAGGCACGAAGGCGGCGTGTCGACGAGCACGACGGCCTCGCGCGGATGCGCCGCTTCGGTATAGACCATGACGGATCTGACGAGCGGCGTGGCGCGATAGCCGCTCAGTTCGCTGCGCGCCACCTGCGCGCAGGGCAACGGTGCGCTGGAAATACGCTCGGCCACGACCGAACAGCCGCCGCCGGCGCCCGGCACCGTGACGAGCGACAGCAACGCCGACGATTGCGGAAAGGCGATGCCGGACAGCGAGAAGAACGGCCCGGTATCGGGGTTCGAGCGCTGCCAGTCGAGCAGCACGTCCGCTCGGGAGGCGCGGTCGAATACGCGCGCCGAGATCTGCGCGACGGCGTCGTAACAGCGGTGGATGCCGATTTCCTGCGCGGCCTGTGCGAGCACGGTGCCGGCTGCGGGTCTCGCGGCCGGCCCGTTGGCGGGACCGGCGACGGGGCCAGCGACGGGGCCCGCGACAGGACCGGCCGCGGGCAGCGGCTGCGCCTGCGCGAAGCCGGCCGGTTGCACGGCCGCCCATGCGAGCGCCAGCGCGAAGCCCGCGGCCATCGCGGTACGGGAAGGCATACGACGTTTCGTGTTCATCATGCCCCCTCGAAAACCGCGGCGAGCGCCGCGCTGTACTGCCCGACGTTGGCGGGCAACTCCGGGTCCAGCGAGGCGAGAAAGTCTCCCGCCTCGCGGCGGTAGTCGTCCAGTCTCAGGTCATGCTCCGCGAACGCGCGCCGCAACGCGAGCGCGCCGTCCTGACAGTCGAAGCCGTCGTAGCGATAGCCGCAATGGCCGATCAGCGTGGAGTTGTGAATCAGCGGATAGCCGCCGTACAACGCCTCGTAGTACAGATAGTTCTGGGCGTTTTCCCATTGATGCGAGATCACCGCATCGGCCTGCACGGTCAGGATCTCGTAGACCGGCAATCTCGGCTCGTAGGTCGCCCGCCCGTGCTGCGTCAGATCGAGACTGCGCGCGAAGCCGACAAAGGAGGCCTCTTCCTTGAGCGGCATCGCATTGAACACGCGCAGATACTCGACGCATTCCGGGTCCTGCCGGTACGCGAGATCCGCAATCAGCATCGCGATATGCGCCGTCTTGACCATGCAGATGTTCGGTTCGAGAATCGCGAGGCGCCAGCGCGAGCGGCCCGGTACATAGCCGAACGTGCCGCCGGCGTGGGCCGGCTTCAGCGAACGCTCCAGCAGCGCCGGATTCCACAGGTGCTGCATGACCTTCACCGGCGCGCGCGAGCCCGCCTCGTAATAGCCGGTGCAGGTCTTCGCGAAGGCGGGCAGGGTCCAGATCGCGCTGTACGGCGTGCCGGAGAACAGCAGCCCGTGCGACATGCCGAACATCATCCGCTCGATGTCGATCACATAGTCGTTCGCGACGCGCATGCCGATCACGCGGCCGCCGCGGTCGCAGAAGCTGCGCGCCCAGTCCGGATTCAGCTGCGCGCTCAGTTCGATCACGACGTCGAGCTGTTCCCGCGCGGTGTCGAGATCGATGACGGGCACCGGCGAATGTTCGAGAAACGACTTCGCATCCGACGGGTTGCCGTCGCCGCCGTTGACGAGGCAAGCCGCCTCGACGACCGGCGATTGCCGCAGCAGCATCGCAAGGAAGTAGCAGTTCTGGAAGATGCCGTTCTCCCAGATCGATTGCTCGCCGGCGCGCAGAAAAATCGTGATGCCGACCTTGATGCGCTGGCGCTTCAGCATGCTGCACCTCCGCGATGAGCGCGGGCGCTCACGTGAAGCAGCTGCTGGAAATAGCGGGTGCCGTTCCCGGGTGCGAGCGGGTGCAGTCCGGCGAGAAATTCGCGCGCGCGGCGCTTATAGTCCGCGAAGCCCGCATCATGCTGGCGTGCCGCGCGAAGGAACGCCTGCGCGCCGGCCTGCACGTCGAACTCCGGGTAGTAGTAGCCGAGGCCGGACAGCCACGCCGAGTTGTGGACGAGCGGATAACCGCCGTACAGCGCATCCAGATGCAGATTGTTCTGGTCGTTCTGCCATTGATGCGAGACGACCGCATCGGCGGCCCGGCTCATGAAGTCGACGAAGCCGTGCCGGTGGTCGACATGCACGCGGCCCGCGCGATTCAGTTCGAGCGAATCGCGCATGAACGAAAACGTCGGATGCTGCTCGAACTGGGCGCTGTTGAGCACGCTCAGACCGGCAATCGCGCCGGGCTCGGCGCGAAACGCCATGTCGCAGAGCAGCACGGGAATCATGCAGCACTTCACGACGGAAATGTTCGGCTCGAAAATCGCGGCGCGCAGCGCGCGCGGCGTGTCGGTGGAACCGCTCGCCGGCTCGAATCCGAAGCGCTGCCCTGCGTCGCCCAGCATGCGGGCGCGCCCGTCGATGAACATCGGGTCCCACAGATACGGCACCTCGACGACCGGGCAGCGATGCAGCGTTTCGAGCATCGGCCGGAAGACGCGGTCCTTGGGCAGAATCCAGATCTCGTCGCAGCGGTCCGCGCGCGAGAAATAGCCGCCCCGCCTGAACACGCCCGGCTCGACCAATCCGGCATACGGCTGCCCGCAGCAGAAATAGACGACGCGCCTGCCGCGCGCCCGAAAATAATCGAGCCACTCGATATCGAGCCCGCCGCTCATTTCGATCGCGACGTCGATCAGCTCGGTCGCCTCTCTGGCCGGCAGCAGCTTCAGGTCCGGCAGTAACGCCCGGACGTCGTCGGGCAGGCACGGCTCGGGTCCGCAATTGAGCAGCACGACGTCCCGGACCGCCGGCAAGGCCCGCAGCAGCTTCGCGAGGAAGAACACGTTCTGCCCCAGCCCGTTGTCCCATACAGTCTGGCCATTCCGGGTGGCCAGCGAGATGCCAATACGCATGTTGTTTCCGCCTTCTGAAGGTCAGTCCTCGTGTTTTTGTGTGTGTTCCGATACTTCTCGTGCGTAGCCCGACGGAACGGGCGGTGCCGCCCTGTCCATCGACGGCCCCCGGTCATGACGCCCCCGCTGCGTCGACTGCGAATAAAAAGGAGGATCGAACCGGAGAATCGACCCCCAAACCTCAGGTAACTTCCGGACATACACGAGGACATCATCCGGAAGCAAGGAGTCCCGAGGGGTTAGCCTGCTAGTTTCCCGACAACGTGATCCCGACACGCCGGTTCTGTGCCCGGCCGTCGGCCGTCGCATTCGTCGCGACGGGATGCGTCCTGCCATGGCCCTGAACGTCGAACCGCGCCGCGTTCAGCCCGTGCGACTTCAGGTAGTCCGCCACCGTCCGCGCGCGTGCCTGCGACAGACGCAGGTTGTAGGCCGGCGAACCGATGCCGTCGGTGTAGCCGTCGATCGCGACCGTGCCGAAGCTCATGCCTTGCGCGTTTGCAACCAGCTTGTCGAGCTGAGCCTTAGCGGCTGGAGTCAGCGTCGCCCTGTTGAAATCGAAGTTGGCATCGCCTGCCAGCGTGACGTGCGTCGGCAGGGGGGCCGGCACGGGGACGGCAGCGGGGACAACAGCGGGCGCGGCCGTGGACGGCTGCGGTGCCGGTGCGCCGCACTGGAATATCAGCTTGCGAAAGTCCGGCTTGCCGTCCGTGGTCGTCGAGCCCAGCGGCGCCGCGCCCTCGAGCGGACGCACGGCCTCGTCATGGCAGATCTCGCGCGCCTTGCGATAGCAGGTTTCCGCGCTTTCGAGCAGGCCGCTGCACTCGACCCGATAGGTCTGCTGGCCGTCCTGCCGGTCGACCGACCAGGCGCTGAACGACGGCCCTGACGCGGACGAGCAACCGGCGAGAGCAACCATCGCCGCTACGCACAACATCGTGTTACGCATGTTGAACCTCATGTTTCATGTCGTTTATCTTCCATCGCGGGGATGCCGCTGAACCGGCGGGGGCCGGGAGAAACGCCCGGCACCCGCGCGGCGCCTTACCACTGGTAGCCCACCCCGACCCCGTACGTGCTGCCCGCGCTGCTCACCCCGACACCGCCCTTGATCTTCACGTTCTCGGTGATACGGGCCGTGAAGCCGAGCGCAACCGCTCCGTAGCCCTGATAGGCGCCGGTGCCGATACCGACGGCGATGGTCTTGTCCTTGTCGACGTCCGGAATCATCGTCAGTGCCGTGGCACCGGCCACACCCGAGTAGGCCGTTCGCGCGACGGACGACACGGAGTTCTGGAGCGAATTGAACTGGGACATGTTCACCGCGTCGGTCGGGTTGACACCCGGTGCGACATTGGTGATCCGGCGCCCGTTACCCGGCGAGCCGACCGAGACCGTGTTGTCCTCGCTGGCGACGGAACCCGCGCCGAGCGCGACCGAGTTCTGGCCGCTCGCCGACGCATTGGCACCGAGCGCGACGCTGTTCGTGCCGCTGCCGAGCGCGTTCGCACCGATCACTGTCGCACCGTCCGCGGATGCACTGGCGCTGGAGCCGAGAGCGATGCCGCCCGCGCCCGCCGCCGTTGCATTGACGCCCATGGCCATCGAGTTGACGCCGCTGGCCCCGTCGTCGTTGTAGTTGCTGCCCTGTGTGCCGTTGTCGTTCACGCTGTAGTAGTGCGTGCGGGTGGTCGAGACGACTGTCGACAGGGAGGAGACGTTGCTGCTGGTCGTGCTCAGGCCGGTGGACAGGGCGTTGACGACCGATGAGGTTGAGGTGGACAGCGAGGCGACGTTGCTGTTGGTTGTGCTCAGGCCGGTCGAGAGGGAGCTGGTTACCGTCGAGGACGAGGTCGATAGCGAGGCGACGTTGCTGTTTGTTGTGCTCAGGCCAGTCGAGAGTGAACTTGCTACTGTTGAGGACGAGGTCGACAGTGAGGCGACGTTGCTGTTCGTCGTGCTCAGGCCGGTCGAGAGTGAACTTGCCACTGTTGAGGACGATGTCGACAACGAGGCGACGTTGCTGTTCGTTGTGCTCAGGCCCGTCGACAGGGAGCTTGCCACTGTTGAGGACGAGGTCGACAGCGAGGCGACGTTGCTGTTCGTCGTCGACAGGCCCGTGGACAATGAGCTTTCCACTGTCGATGACGATGTCGATAACGACGCCACATTGCTGTTGGTCGTGCTCAGGCCACTCGACAACGACGCCACGTTGCTGGTCGTCGCGCTGATGGTTGTCGATAACGACGCCACGTTGCTGTTGGTCGCGCTCAGACCGGTGGACAGCGAGCTTTCTACCGTCGAGCTCGAAGTCGACAGCGAGGCGACGTTGCTGTTCGTCGTGCTCAAACCCGTCGACAGCGAGCTTTCCACCGTCGACGCCGAGGTCGACAGCGAGGCCACATTGCTGTTCGTTGTGCTCAGACCAGTCGACAACGAACT
>NZ_JAAGPS010000218.1:0-6448 GCF_017105025.1 Paraburkholderia sp. Ac-20336
AATGCGGGGGAGGCCGGCGCCGGCAAGCAAGGCCGTGGCGAGCAGGGTCGCGCCGCTCGATGCGAGCGCGCGTGCCGCGCAGGCCAGCGCGATCGCGAGCAGGCCGAGCGCGACGCCGCGCGTTTCGCCGAGGCGGCGCGTCAACGCGGCCGCGCCGAATGCGCCGAGCCCCATCGCGACGACCGGCAGGCTCGTCAGCAGCGACGCGCCGTAGAAGCTGAGGCCGGTGGCGTTGCGGATCGTCGTCATCAGCGGGCTGATCGACGTGAGCAACGGCCGCAGATTGATGCCGATCACGACGATCGCGCCGAGCCACACGATGTCGTGCCACGTCAGTGCGGCATGGACCACGTGGTTGGCGTGGTTCGCGGAGGTGCGGGACGAGCGGGCGCTGGAGGACGAATTCACGATGGACCTGAAGGCAAAAAGCGGCGCGGCCTGACAAGAGCAACGGCGGCGCGGAATGGAACCGGGCGAGCAGCGGCGCATGCGTGCGCCGGAGCCCGATGGGGCGGGCGGCGCGAGCCGGCGCGGAAACGGGAAAAACCGCTGCAAGCTTTCTTTTGGTTAGCCATAATAACCTGAAATGGTTAACCATTTTGAGGAATGTCCGGTATAAGCCGTCACATAAGCCGCGATGCAGGCTGAGCCGCGAGCGCCTTGGCGTCTCGCATGGGCCACCGCTAGAATGCCAGGCGATGCCGCGATGCCGCGATGCCGCGATGCCGCGATGCCGCGATGCCGGCTTGCCGCTCAGGAGCGGCTAAGGTGCCGCTTACGCGCGGGCTGGACGCCGCGGGCGTGCAAGGCGGCATCGCCCATGCTCGCCGGCTTTACACCGGCTCTGCATGGTCTTCGCTCCATCGTTACCCGCTTTTTCCGTCACTGAATTCATGGCCTCACGTACCCGCCGTCCTTTACCTGCCGAATCCGCCGCGCCTGCTACAGGCACGACAGACGACACCGCGCCGAGCGTCGAAGAGCGCATCTACACATCGATTACCGCGGCGCTCCTGCAAGGCCGTCTGCGGCCGGGCGCGCAACTGGTCGAGCGCGACCTCGCGGCGGCGTTCGGCTGCACGCGCGGCGCGCTGCGCAAGGTGCTCGCGCGACTAGGCTTCGAGGGCAAGCTCGTGCTTGAGGCGAATCGCGGCGCGTTCGTGCCGTCGCCGTCGGAGGAGGACATTCGTCAGGTGTATCGCGCGCGGCAGATCGTCGAGGCGGGCATCGCCGCGTCGCTGTGCGGCGCGCTGAGCGCCGCTCACAAGCGCCGTCTGCGTGCGCATGTGCGCAGCGAGGAGAAGGCGCTGCGCACGGGTGCGATCGACGAATCCGTGCGCCTCGCCGGCCAGTTTCACGTGCTGCTGACAGAACTCGCGGGCGGCACCGAACTGCTCGGCATGGTCGGGCAACTGGTCGCGAAGACCGAGCTGTACAAGGCGCTGTTCGATCCGTCGAAGGGTTCGAGCTGTTCCGCCGACGAGCACGCGCGCATCATCGACGCGCTCGATGCCGGCGACCTGCCGGCCGCGCTGGCGGCGATGCGCGAGCATCTGTCGGAACTCGAGGAGCGGGTGATCGAGCAGGTGCGCAGAAGCGCAGCGGCAGAGGATCTGGGGGCGGTGTTCGGGGGGTAGGGGGCCGTGCGCGCAGCATGCGGTGCGAGGTGTGCCTTCCCGCTACTTGCGCGCACTGCATCGCCGCATCTTGCGGGTACGCAGTGCGCCATGCGCTGCTTCAGCTTATCTCCGCCGCGCAGCCTGCGGCGGGCGGGGCGCGCCGCCGCTCGGGCGCTCGTCCTTGTGGCGGAAATTGATGCGGCCTTTGGTCAGGTCGTAGACCGACATTTCGAGCGTCACGCGATCGCCCGCCAGAATGCGGATGTGGTTCTTGCGCATGCGTCCCGATGCGTAAGCGCCGACCACGACGCCGTTGTCGAGCGTCACGCGGTAGCGGCTGTCCGGAAGCACTTCGTCGACGATACCGTCAAGTTCAATCAGTTCTTCTTTCGCCATGCATAACTCCTGGTCGATGGATGATGAGTAGAGAGCCGGTCGCCGGCAAAACCGGGCGACGCGGCCTGGAATACGTGGTTGGGCGGGGTGTCGCGCCGGAGCGCGCCGCCGGCCCGTGCCTGCGATGGCGCCGGCCGCCCTGGCCGCTCAAAGATCGGCGACCGACTGGCCGTTCACCTGGCCGTCGATGAGCCGTTCGGCGTGCGCCATGCAGGCGATGCGCGCCTTGCCCATGCCGTCGAACGGAAACAGATACTGCAGGCGGAACACCCGGCCGTCGGCGGCCGCATTCGCGCCGACGCGGCAGATGCGCACCGACGCGTCGTAGCCGGCGCCGGGATCGCGGCTCGTCTGCGCGCCCGCCGGGCGGTGCGGATAAACGAGCGGATGAATTTCGTAACCCTTGTAGGTTTTGACTGCTGGATTCATGAACAACGTGTCCTGTATGGCGTGATCCGCGTGGCGCGCGTGATGTACGGCGCGACGGCGCGGACCGGGCGGCGCAGCCCCGAAGGCGCGCCGCGATGAAAAAGGGTTGGCACAGGCCAGGCTAACCGGCCGGGCAGGCTCAATGACAATGGCTCGAGCGGCCGCGCGAAATCGCGGATTCGACGGAAAAAACACGCTGAAGTCGCGCGGACGCCGCGCGCATCGGACGCATGAAGCTGAACCGCTCAGTTGTACGACTCGCGACGGCGAATGCATGCGGCGCATTGCCGGGGTGACGGGATCGCCGGCGAGCGGCGGTCGAACAGTCGGGGGTGGTGCGGAGATGCCGGTTTGAGACTGCCTGGTGCTGCCAGTGCTGCTGGGTGCGAAATGCAACTATTGCAATATGATGCCTTAAATGGGCCTGATTGGATAGTGCAAAGTTCCGCGCACGCCCCGCATGTGCCCCGCATCGCCCGTCTGGCGGGGCTTTGCACGCAGGCGTGCGGACCCGGCATCATGCCGTCGATGTCGCGGCGGCGGCCATCGGTCGCGATGCCCGGCCCATCTCGCTACAATGGCGCGTTGCGAGCCGGGCCGGCGCGCGCGCTTTACCGCCCGGCTTCGGCGAGCCGCATCGCTGCGCTATTCGCGGCCCGCACCCTTGCCGCCTTCTTCGAACCCCGCGTTTATCTCATGCGCAATCAGAACGTGTCGCCTGTCAAAGACCTGCTGCTCAAGCGCTACGCGCCGATCGCCGACGGCATCGCCGCGCTGCTCTATCCGTGCGCCGAAGTGGTGATTCACGATCTGCGCGATCAGACCGTCGCGTATCTGGCGAACAATCTGTCGCGACTCGAGGTGGGCGCGCCGTCGGTGCTCGACGACGCGCACTTCGCGGCGCGCGGTCAAACCATCGGCCCGTACGAGAAGTTGAACTGGGACGGCCGTCGCATGCGCTGCGTGAGCAACATCCTGTTCGACGACGACGGCAGGCCCGCCGGCATGCTGTGCGTGAACTTCAATATTGCGGTGTTCGAGGACGTGCGCTCGACGCTCGATCTGTTCATCAAGGGCGGCTCGATGACCGACGCGCCCGCCGAGGATCTGTTCCGCGACGACTGGCAGGACCGCATCAACACCTATCTGCATACCTGGCTGCGCGAACGGCAGATCGGCATCAATGCGCTCACGCGCGAGCACAAGCGCGAAATCGTCGAGGCGCTGCATGCGCAGGGCGCGTTTCGCGGACGCAGCTCGGCGAACTACGTGGCCGCGGTGCTGACGATGGGCCGCGCGACCGTCTACAAGATTCTGAAGCAGCTGAAAGAGGGCGGCTGACGCGCGCTTGAACGCACGCGGACCGCACTTGCAAATGTTTCGATCGAACCCGATATGAGGACTGATACCGTGCGCTACCGGCACTACAAGGGCGGCATTTACGAACTGATTTGCGAGGCGACGCTCGAATCCGATCCGACGGTCACGATGATCGTCTACCGGGCGGCCAATGGTACGATCTGGACCCGGCCCGCGACAGTGTTTTTCGAGCTTGTCGAGCTTGACGGCGTGAAGGCGCCGCGCTTTGCGCCGATCGACGATTGATACTGCACATGAGCCGTGAACGAGCGGCAGATGCGTGCTAAATGCGTGGTAAATGCGCCTCAACGCGGTCTGCCGGAACGATAGAAACGGATAGAAACACAGGAAAACCCACAGGAAAACCGAATGCGTCTATTGCTTGCCATCCTTCTGCCGTGGTTGCAGTTCTTCACGATTGGCCGTCCGTTCGCGGGCATCATCTGCCTGATCCTGCAGGTCACGCTGATCGGCTGGGTGCCGGCCGCGATCTGGTCGGTCTATGCGCTGAGCCAGTACAACACGGACAAGAAGATTTCCCGCGCGCTCGGCAACGGGCGCTGAGTCACCGGCCCTGAATCACAGGTATTGAATCGCGGGCCTTGAATTACGAGCCTTGAACCGCGGGCGCTGAGTCGCTGCCTCGCTCCTCAGCGCGCCGGTAATTCGATCGCGTCCGGCACTTCGATCACGAGATCGGTTTCGGCGATCGCCACGCACGGCAGGATATAACCCTCGGTCTTTTCCTCGCGGCTGAGGCCCGGCCATTCGATCGTGTAACGCACCCGGCCGGCCGTCATCCTGCACAGACAGGTACGGCATGTGCCATTGCGGCACGAACGCGGCAAACGCAGATTCGCGAAAGCGGCGGCTTCGAGAAGCGTCAGCGAATCGGGGGCTTCGAAGCTCTGGCCGAGCGGTTCGACGCGAACCAGAGGCGGGCGGATGGAGTCGGGCATCGTGCGAATGAGGGGCGGCGAGCGGTCGAGCGCGACACTTTACACGCAATCGCGCGGCCGGTTTCGCAGTTGTTTCCGCAGTTTTGCCCTCACCGCCGTTTTCGCGCCTTTCTTTGCCGTTGCGCCATACCGCGCCGCAACATGCACCGGCGTGTGCGGCGAAATGCGCATCAGGAGCCCATTGAAGGCACCTCGAATCGCGCACCGAATCGCACACCACCAGCACGCATCTCAAGGAAAACCCAGGTAAGGCTTGCGCCTTGCGCGAACTCGTCTAAAGTGAATCAATTCACCTCGGCGCGCCGCGAACTCGCTGCCGCAACGAGGTGACGGCCCGCGTCGGCTGCATGGGACAAGGAGGAACGAGCGGCGGACACGACAGGATGCAACCCGTGCGCGCATTACCGCATCACCTCATGCGCGGCAATTTTCCAGGTGATTCCCATGCAGATCCAATTCCCGAACGAAGCGCCTGAATATTCAGGTCGCGAACTGACCCTGGCGTTTCCCGCGATGATCGACGGGCAGAGGGTGGAGTGCATGATCACTGCGGAAGCCCTCGAAGATCACTTCGGCGCGTTATCGCCGCGGCTCGAAGACATGGTCGTCGCATTCGACGCGCACCGGCCCCGCATCGAGGCCGCCACGCGCCGCCTGCTGTCGGAGACGCGGGCGCAATGCCTCGTGCTTAGAAGCGGCTATGTGCGCTTCTACGAGGCCAACTGGCGCAATTGAGCGACGCCGTTTGGGCGCCGCCTGGGCGCTTATGTGAGCGCTGCTGAACGCTGCCCGAGCATTGTCCACGCCGCGCCGTGCAAGATCGCGGCGAGCGTGTTTCTGCGCGCCTCGCGCTCAGATCATCCGCCGCAGCGCGCGATCCTTGAAGATCACGTGATGCACGATCGCCGCCAGCGCGTGCACGCCGATCACCCCATAGAACACGTTGCCGAGCAATTCGTGCGCGTCCTTGAGCAGCGGGCGGGCGATCGAATCCGCGCCGATCAGCGTGAAGCCGATGCCGGTTCCCGCAAGCGTGACCGGGTGGCCGCCGGCGTTGAGCATCAGCATGCCCAGCAGCGGCTGCACGAAGATGAAGAGGTAGAGCGCGAGGTGCACGGCGCGTGCCGCGAACGCGAGCAGCCGGGTGTTTTCGATTTCCTCGGGCGCGCCGGCCCAGAGTTTCCAGAGCAGCCGCAAGACCGATAGCGAGAGCACGAGCGTGCCCGCCCACAAATGAATGCCGGTCCAGAACGCGCGGCTGTCGGAGCCGCGCGGGCCGCGTATCTCGATGGCCAGATAGGCGAGCGCGACGAGCAGGAAAATGATCCAGTGGAAAAAGACGGCGGGCCTCGTGTAGCGGTCCGTCGCGCGGTTATAGGAAGACATGCGGGGCTCCTCGGGAGAAGTCGGTCGTTTTCGGAATCAACGGATGATAAACGGTGCCAGGGGGCGGCTGCAGTTTCGGAGAACGATCGTCGATCTTTGCTTAAGCGCCCCTTAGCCGGGACGCGAGTGGCGCCGGGGCACGGGCTGGCGGTTGCCCGGCAGTTGCCTGACCGTGGCTGACGTGCCGCGAGGCTGCCGGGTGGCGCGCCCCGTTTGGGGCCGCTCGTCTGGTCCGCCCGTCCGGTTTCACTGCCGGGGTTCACCGCCTGGGGCCGCTGCCCGCTGCCCGCCCCGTTCGCA
>NZ_JAAGPS010000219.1:0-6185 GCF_017105025.1 Paraburkholderia sp. Ac-20336
GCGCGCTGTCAGTGTGATCAAAGCGTGCGTGCGGGCGGGCGGCGAAACCGCGTATCATGTTGTAGGGGTCGCGGCCCGTCGGATGAAGGCAGACGAGCGGAGGCGGGCGGTGCGGTGGGGTGAGCCTGGTCTCGGAGGGCGTGTGCGGGGGGGTGCGGTTGTCCGGGCGCCCCGCGGCGGTGCCCGTGCCCGCGCCGTCGCCAGCGGTGGCTCCGATGCCGGCCCCAACGCCAGCCGCGCAGCCCGATGTGCCGTTTGCCGCGCAGCCGGCTTCGCCCTTGGAGATGGAGACGTCATCCGTTGCCGCGCCGTCGCCGCTCCCTGAGGTGCCGCTGCCGGTCCCGGAAGCGTCGCGGCCCCAGGCCATCCACGAAGACGTAGTAGGCAACGCGCAGCCCGCGATGTCCGCCGCACGAGCCGCGCCTGCAATCCCCGCGGCCCCAGCAACCCCAGCGGCCCCGACAACCCCAACCCGCCACGACACCCCCGGTGCCACGAGCGACGACCGCGCCGTGCTCTTCCAGGCCCTGCTCGAAGGACTCGGCCTCGACCCCTCGCGCGCGCCGAATCTGCCCGGGCCGGAGTTCGCGCGCCTGATCGGCACGATGTTGCGCGAAGCACTGCGCGGCACGATGGCGGTATTGCGGGCCCGCTCGATGACCAAACGCGAAGCCCGCCTCGACACGACCGTGATCGTCGCGCGCGACAACAACCCGCTCAAATTTTTCCCCGACGTCGACAGCGCGCTGGCGCAGATGCTGACCGGCCGCACGGCCGGCTATCTGCCGCCCGACGAAGCGCTCAAGCGCGCCTTCGACGATATCGAGGCGCACGAACTCGCCGTGCTGGCCGGCATGCGCGCGGCGCTCGCGCATGTGCTGGGCCGCTTCGATCCCGCCTCGATCGAAGCGCAGCTGAAAGACCCGGGCGCCTTCGAAAAAGTGCTGTCGAACCGCAAGGCGAAGCTATGGGACCTGTTCGTCGGCTTGCAGGGCGCCGTCGCGCGCGAAGCCGAGGACGACTTCCAGAAACTTTTCGGCCAGGCGTTCAATGAGGCGTACGAGGCCCAGATCGACGAACTGCACGCGGCCCGCGCACGTCAGCCGAAACCTTGAGCCGATCCCACCTAGACACGATCGAACGAAACAACATGTCCTGGAATAGCAAAGTCATCTGGTCCGAGGGGATGTTTCTGCAGCCCCAGCATTTGCAGCAGCACGACCGCTATCTGCAGCGGCAACTGGAGACGCGCGCCGCCGGCCTGCGTCCGTATAGCTGGGGCTTTACCGCGCTGGAGATCGACGAGCCGCTGCTCAAGCTCGGCAAGCTCGCGCTGCTGTCCTGCGCGGGCGTGCTGCCCGACGGCACGCCGTTCGATCTGCCCGCCGACGACGATCTGCCCGAGCCGCTCGACATTCCCGAGGGCACCCGCAACGTGCTGGTGCAACTGGCGCTGCCGGTGCGCCGGCCGGGCGTGGCCGAAACCGGCAACGAGGCGAGCGAGGAGAACTTCGCGCGCCACCGTATCGCCGAACTCGACGTGAGCGACAGCAATGATCCGAACGCCGGCGCGGCGCTGATGCAGATCGGCAAACTGCGGGTGCGCCTCGCGCTCGCTCCCGACGTAGCCAATGCCTATACGGCGCTGGGCGTGGCGCGCGTGCTCGAACGCCTGCCCGACAACCGGGTCGTGCTCGAAAACGACTACAGCCCGCCGTGTCTCGACTATCGCGTGGCGCGCCGCCTCGGCGCCTTCGTCGACGATCTCGTGGGCCTGCTGCATCAGCGTGGCGAAGCGCTGGCCGGCCGCCTCGCGCAGCCCGGCGTGACGGGCGTCGCGGAAGTGGCCGATTTCCTGCTGTTGCAGCTGATCAATCGTCACGAGCCGCTGGCCTCGCATCTCTCGACGATGACCGGTCTGCATCCCGAAGCGCTCTACGAGGTGGCGGTGCAACTGGCCGGCGAACTGGCGACTTTCAGCCAGGCGTCGAAGCGCCCGCCCGCGTATCCGGTGTATCGCCACGAATGGTTGCGCGAGACCTTCGCGCCGGTGATCGACGATATCCGCGCGTCGCTGAGCATGGTGATGGACCCGCACGCGGTGGCGATCCCGCTCGAAGAGCGCAAGTTCGGTCTGCGCGTGGCGATCGTGCCGGACAAGACGCTGTTTGCCGGCGCCACCTTCGTGCTCGCGGTGCGCGCGCAAATGCCGGCCGAGCACATCCTGACCGGCTTCGCGCCGCAGGTGAAGATCGGACCGATCGAGCGCATTCGCGATCTGGTCAATCTGCAACTGCCGGGCATCGGTCTGCGCGCGTTGCCGGTGGCGCCCCGGCAGTTGCCGTTTCATGCCGGCTTTACCTACTTCGAACTCGATCGCGGCAACGAGCTGTGGAAGCAGTTCGCGAGTTCCGCCGGCATGGCGCTGCACGTCGCCGGCGAATTTCCCGGTCTCGCGATGGAATTCTGGGCGATTCGCCGCTGATACCTTGATTGAGGACGTTCATCGTGACTCCTGACGAACTGCGTGGTCCCGCCGACGACCCCGGCGCGACGATCCTGATTCCGACCCCGGGCGGCGCGCGGGCCGCGTTCATGGCGGCCGCGGCGGCGCCCGCGCCGATGCTGCCCGCGGGCGGCGGGCTCAATCCGCTGCTGCGCGCGGCCAACCCGCTGATCGAACTGGCGTTGCCGTTGCGCCAGTTGCCGACGCATCCGAACGTCGAAGACCTGCGCAACCAGCTGATGCAGATGGTGCGCAACTTCGAAGCCCAGGGCCGCGCGAACGGCATCGACGACGAGAAGCTCGGCGCCTCGCGCTATTGCCTGTGCACCTTCCTCGACGAAGCGATCGCCAGCACGCCGTGGGGCGCGGGCCTGTGGGGCAGCCGCAGCCTGCTCGTGACGTTCCACAACGAGGCCTCGGGCGGCGAGCGTTTCTTCCTGATTCTGCAGCGTCTCGCGCAGAACCCCGCCGGCAATGTCGACGTGCTCGAACTGATCTACGTGATTCTCGGCCTCGGTTTCGAAGGACGCTACCGTCTGATCGACGGCGGCCGCACGCAGCTCGACACGATCCGCGAACGCCTCGAACAGATGATTCGCGGCCAGCGCGGCGCGGCCGAGCGCGATCTGTCGCCGCACTGGCTGCCGGTCAAGGTCGAGCGCAAGCCGCTGCTGCAACTGGTGCCCTTGTGGGTCGCGGCGGCGGTGGCCTGCCTCGTGCTCGTGATCGTTCATCTGGTGCTGAGCTTCCGGCTCAACGACATGTCCGACCGCGTATTCGAAGCGCTGCACGGGATTCGGGTCGCGCCCGCGCCCGCGCTGGCCTCGAAACTCGCGGCCGCGCCCAAGCTTGCGCCGAAGCTGTCGCAGTTCCTCGCGCCGGAAATCGCCCGCGGTCTCGTGCGCGTGGCCGAGTTGCCCGACCGGACCGTCGTCACGATCAACGGCGACGGCCTGTTCGCGTCGGGCAGCGCCGATCTGGCCGAGGGTTTCGTGCCGCTCATCGAACGGATCGGCGATGCCTTGAAGGCCGTGCAGGGCAATGTGGTCGTGGCCGGTCATACGGACAACCAGCGCGTCTTCTCCGCGCGCTTCCCGTCGAACTGGCATCTGTCGCAGGCGCGCGCCGAAGCGGTGCGCGACATGCTCGCGGCCCGCGCCGGCACGCCTGGCCGTTTCAGCGCCGAAGGGCGCGGCGATGCCGAACCGATCGCGCCCAACGACACCGCCGCGAATCGCGCGCGCAACCGCCGCGTCGATATCACGGTGCTGGCGCCGGGAGCGGCATCGTGAAGAACCTGATAAGACGTTCGTCGCGCAAGGCACAGAGGAGCCGGGCATGAAAATCTTCAACTGGCTGAGACGGCCCATCGTGCTGTCGCTGCTCGGCGTGCTCGCGTTGTCGCTGATCGTCTGGGTCGAGGGGCCGCTCGTCGCGTATGCCGGTCACGAGCCGCTCGACAGCACCGGCAGCCGCTGGGTCGTGATCGTCGTGCTGCTGCTGTTGTGGGCGCTCTACTGGGCCGTGCGCTGGCTCGCGATGCGGCTCGCGAACGTCCGCTTCACGCGCGTGGTGGCGCAGGGAACGGACGAGCCCGCGCCCGGCAAGAAAGAATCCGAGGCCGACATCGCGGCCCTGAAGCAGCGTTTCGAGGCGGCGATGGCGACCTTGCGCAAGGCGCGGGTCAAGGGCCGCTTCGGTAGTCAGTATGTCTATCAATTGCCGTGGTACATGTTCGTCGGCGCGCCCGGCACGGGCAAGACCACGGCGCTACTGAACTCGGGGCTCAAGTTTCCGCTGGCCGACCGGCTCGGCAAGCAGTCGGTCGGCGGCGTGGGCGGCACGCGCAATTGCGACTGGTGGTTCACCGACGATGCGGTGCTGCTCGACACGGCGGGCCGCTTTACCACCCAGGATAGTTTCGCCGAGGCCGATCAGGCCGGCTGGGCCGGTTTCCTGCAACTGCTGCGCAAATACCGGCCACGCCGGCCGCTGAACGGCGTGATCGTCGCGCTGTCGGCGCGCGATCTGCTGCAACTGTCGGACACCCAGCGCGACCAGCAGGCGAAGGCCGTGCGCGAACGGCTCAAGGAACTGTACGGCCAGCTCGGCATGCGCTTTCCGGTCTACGTGATCGTGACCAAATGCGATCTGCTCGCCGGTTTCGCCGAGTTTTTCGACGACCTCGGCCGCGACGAGCGCGAACAGGTCTGGGGCATGACGTTCCCCTACACGGAGCAGGGCTCGCCCGACGACGCGCTGGCCGCGTTTCCGGCCGAATTCGAGGCACTGGAAAAGCAGTTGCAGGCGCGCGTGCTGAATCGCATGCAGCGCGAGACCGACGTGCGCCGGCGCGCGCTCGTCTATGGATTCCCGCAGCAGTTCGCGGGATTGCAGGCGATGCTGAAGAGCTTTCTGAACGAAACTTTCAGCACGTCCCGCTTCGAGCAGTCCGCGCTGCTGCGGGGCGTGTATTTCACGAGCGGCACCCAGGAAGGCCGGCCGATCGACCGCGTGATGAGCGCGGTGGCCTCGGCGCTCGGCTTTCAGCAACAGGTCGTCGTGCCGGATGCGGCGAGCGGGCGAGCGTACTTCATCACGAAGCTGCTGCGCAACGTGATTTTCGAGGAAGCCGGGCTCGCGGGCGTGAACCAGAAACTGGAGCGGCGCCGCGCGTGGTTCCAGCGTGCCGCGCTCGCGGCGATCGGGGTCGTCGCGGTGCTGGCGCTGGTGCTGTTTTTCGTCAGCTATCAGCGCAACGAAGCCTACGTGGCCAAGGTGCAGCAGCATGTGGCCGCATTGCAGAAGCTCGCGCAGAGCACGCAGCCCAGCGACAACCCGCTGGCCTTGCTGCCGCTGCTCAATGCCGCGCGCGATCTGCCCGGCGGTTACGCGGACCGCGACAAAAGCGTGCCGTGGCTGTCGCGCCTCGGCCTTTATCAAGGCGACAAGCTCGGCCTCGAAGCGCAGACCAGTTATCGGCGGCTGTTGCGGCAGACGCTGCTGCCGCTCGTGGTGAGCCGCATGGAAGACGAATTGCGCCGGGGCGACGCGAACAATCCCGACTTCCAGTATGAAGTACTGCGCGCCTACCTGATGCTCGGCGATTCGCTGCACTATGACGCCGACTCGGTGCGCCTGTGGGCCGATGTCGATTGGCGCCGTGGACCGTTGCGTGATGCGAGCGACGAGCAGCGCAACGATATCGATGGTCATCTGGCGGCGCTGTTCCAGCCGGCGCGCTTCGATGCGTCGCTGCCGCTCGACAAGGACCTGATCGCGCAGGCGCGGGCGACACTCGCGAAGATGCCGCTGACCCAGCGCCTGTTCAACCGCGTCAAACGCGATCTCGAACAGAGCAGGCTGCCGGAGTTCAGCGTCGCCAATGCCGCTGGGCGCAATGCCGCGCTGGTGCTCGTGCGCAAGAGCGGCGCGCCGTTGACGCGTGGCGTGTCGGGCGCTTATACGCGGGCCGGTTACCGGAAGTTCGTCCAGTTGCGCGACGCGGCGGTGCTCGATATCGCCAAGGACGATTGGGTGCTGGGACGCGAGGAATCCGTATTGACGCCGAATGGTCTCGACGACCTGAAGGCCGGCATGACGCGGCTCTATTACGACGAGTACATCCGCCAATGGGATGCCTTGCTCGGCGATGTCGACGTGGTGCCGTTCAACGGTG
>NZ_JAAGPS010000220.1:0-6191 GCF_017105025.1 Paraburkholderia sp. Ac-20336
GGCGTGAGCGGCGGTGCGGCGGGTGGCGCAGCGGGTGGCTTCCAGGCTGCGGCTTCGTCGGCGGCATCGGCAGCGGTCGAAGCAGTTGCTTCGGCACCCGAAGCAGAGGGTCCGGTGTGCATGATGCGTCCGGGCGACCCTGGCTTCGACGAGTGCGAGGCTTGCCAGTAAGCGGACGGCAGGCAGCGGGAGCGCTGCTTGCTCAATGCGAGCGAGGTCGTAGGTGATGACCCGCATGCGGCGAGCAGCGTACCGCGCGCAGATGAAGTAGCAGCAGGCCGATGAGCGGCGAGCAGGATCGAAGTCTCACTGCTCATCGATAGCAGCACCGAAGTGAGCAAGGCAGTCGGCAGAGTGGTCGGCAACAGCAGACGAAGTGCACGACAGTGCGCGTAACACGGTGTCCGGCGAACGCCTCGCTCGACGAGGCGAGCAAGGAAGCGAGCAACGTCGGCAGCCGCACGCATCGCTCGACACCACATCGAGCTTCACTCGCCAGCGCCGACGCAAGACGGCCAACACAGCTCACCGCCGACGCTCGCGATGAGCGGCTCGCGCGGCATCGATCGATCAACGGATGCCGCGAACGCACTGCGCAATACAGATAGATAGAGCAGCGAAACGTCGTGACGAAACGTTGCTCTTCGAGTTCGCGAAGTACCTCGACAACGCATGTTCAGCACGCATTCGATACGCCTCACTCGACGCATCGCACGCAGCATGTCGAACAAAGTGTTGTATGAACGTAGCAACGCGAATCGAAAACAGGAATTTTCATGAACGAACTCTTTTATCGCTCGTGAAAAGATGGTACAAACCGTTCTAAATTGATGGTGACATTTATGCTCAACTGGGATGACGAGATCACTGCCGTAACTCCCTCGAGCGCGACGCAACCGAACGTGTTGCGCAACGCTGCGGGATCGGCTGTCGGTTCGCAAGTCGGAACGCGTTCCGCTCTTCATGCTCCCTCGGCTCAAGAAGTTTTCGCGAACGACCTCGCCGTCGCTCCCGTTACTCATGCCGCCAATCCGGTTCCTAACGTTGCCGCTGCTGCCGCTACTTCCGAAGCGCGCGTCAATGTTGCCGACAAGCGCATCATCAACGGCCAGACCGACGTCAATCAGCTGGTGCCGTTCAAGTACAAGTGGGCCTGGGAAAAGTATCTGGCCGGCTGTGCCAACCACTGGATGCCGCAGGAAGTGAACATGTCGCGCGACATCGCCTTGTGGAAAGACCCGAACGGTCTGACCGAAGACGAGCGCCGCATCGTCAAGCGCAACCTGGGCTTCTTCGTGACGGCCGACTCGCTCGCCGCCAACAACATCGTGCTGGGCACCTACCGCCACATCACGGCGCCCGAATGCCGCCAGTTCCTGCTGCGCCAGGCGTTCGAAGAGGCGATCCACACGCACGCTTACCAGTACATCGTCGAGTCGCTCGGTCTCGACGAGGGCGAAATCTTCAACGCGTATCACGAGGTCTCGTCGATCCGCGAGAAAGACGAATTCCTGATTCCGTACATCCATGTGCTGACCGACCCGGCCTTCAAGACCGGTACGCTCGAAGCAGACCAGACGCTGCTGCGCTCGCTGATCGTGTTCGCCTGTGTGATGGAAGGCCTGTTCTTCTACGTCGGCTTTACGCAGATCCTGGCGCTCGGCCGCCAGAACAAGATGACCGGCGCGGCGGAGCAGTACCAGTACATCCTGCGCGACGAGTCGATGCACTGCAATTTCGGTATCGACCTGATCAACCAGATCAAACTCGAAAACCCGCATCTCTGGACCGCTGAGTTCCGCGCGGAAATCCGCGAGATTTTCCAGCAGGCCGTCGAGCTCGAATATCGCTACGCCGAAGATACGATGCCGCGCGGGGTGCTCGGCCTCAATGCGTCGATGTTCAAGAGCTATCTGCGCTTCATCTGCAACCGCCGTTGCCAGCAGATCGGTCTCGATCCGCTGTACCCGAACGAGGAAAACCCGTTCCCGTGGATGAGCGAGATGATCGACCTGAAGAAGGAACGCAATTTCTTCGAGACGCGAGTGATCGAATATCAAACCGGCGGTGCGCTGACCTGGGAATAAGCCGGGTTCGCATAGCTGATGTATTCATTGATGGGGATGCCGCGGCTCGTGTCGCGGCAACCTGGGTTAGGAGCAGAACGGCCTGATGCAAAGCGTGCCCGGTGCCTTGACGGCCCACAAACATGACAGGCACTTTGCGGACCCTTCAGTGGGATGGGCAAACTTCCCCCCGGAAAAAGCCGCTGGCGTGAGCGCCGGCGGCCCGATCAAGCAATTGCCGGCGTCGCCTTGCGATGCCGACCATATCTGGCGCGCGGTGCCTCGGGGCACGGCGCGCCTTACCGCATTCATTAGCGTAAGCGCGCAGCATCTGCGTACGCCGATGAATAGCCCGCTTCGTAGCGCGCGCCCTGAGAAGCGTCCGCGGGAAGCGGGTTTTGACGAAGGGTGTAGTTTGAACTGACCTCATCTGAAAACCTGAAGGAGAAAATGATGGCAACTGCAAAGAAAGCCGCGGCCAAGAAACCCGCAGCGAAGAAAGCCGCAGCCAAGAAGGCAGCTCCGGCCAAGAAGGCAGCACCGGCTAAGAAAGTCGCTGCCAAGAAGGTCGCAGTGAAGAAGGTTGCGGCGAAGAAGGCAGCGCCGGCCAAGAAGGCGGCAGCAAAGAAAGTCGCGGTGAAGAAGGTTGCGGCGAAGAAGGCAGCGCCGGCCAAGAAGGCGGCAGCGAAGAAAGTTGCGGTGAAGAAGGTCGCAGCGAAGAAGGCAGCACCGGCGAAGAAAGCCGCGGTGAAGAAGGTTGCCGCGAAGAAGGCGCCGGCTAAGAAGGCTGCTGCGAAGAAGGCAGCACCGGCCAAGAAGGCTGCGGCGAAGAAGACCGCTGCCAAGAAAGCCGCGCCTGCGAAAAAGGCTGCCGCGAAGAAAGCTGCACCTGCCAAGAAGGCTGCCGCGAAGAAGGCCGCTGCGCCCGCGAAGAAGGCTGCTCCTGCGAAGAAGGCCGTCGCCAAGAAGGCTGCGCCTGCTCCCGCTGCGCCTGCTGTCTCGAGCGCAGCACCGGCGTCGACGGTGAAGACCGCGCTGAACCCGGCAGCGGCATGGCCGTTCCCGACGGGCAGCCGTCCGTAAGCAGCAGAGGCAATTCGACACATCGCATCATGATGTGTCCGATGACCGGGTCGCGCTCGAGTGTTGAGCGAACCCGGTCAATGTCCCGTTACCGGTTTCCGGTGACGGGATTTTTTTTGCGCCGTGCTGGGGTTCAGTGATGGCGTGTGCTGACGGTAGCGGCGGTAGATAGGCGCACACAGGCGCACACAGGCGCACGTAGTGCAGTGCACGTATGCAAAATCCGCGGGCGAAAAAAACACGCACGGACCCGTGAGGGTGCATGCGTGCGAGGGTCGTCGTGGCGGCGCGCAAGTCAGGCGCCGCGGGTCGCCGCGAGGGGCGGGTGGTATCAGTGCGTGACGCGCGTGACGCCGCCGCTCGACAGCAGCCGCACACGGTCGCCGGCGCGGAAGATTTCGCCGGTCGAGGTTTGCGTGATCGCGCGGATGTCGCCGTTGTCGAGCCGCACGGTGATTTCGAGGCCGTCGCGCATCGCGACGTTGTTCTCGATCGCATTGCCGGCCACCGCACCACCAATGCCGCCGACGATGCCGGTGGCGACCGAGCCGCGTCCGCCGCCGAACGCGCTGCCGGCGAGGGCGCCGAGCGCCGCGCCGCCCAGTGCGCCGACGCCGCTCGGCTGACCGTTGTTGGAACTGATGCGTACCGCGCGCACGCTATCGACCGTGCCGAAGCGAACCGTCTGTTCGCGCTGCGCCTGCGAGGCGGTGAAAACGTCTGGAGAACTACTGTTGACCGCGCAGCCCGACATGGCCAGCGAACCGGCGATCAAGGTGGCGACGACCAGGCGACTCGTTGTTCCCATTACCAAACTCCCATAGCTCGCGGTGTCAGGGCAGCTCGTATCCGAATGCCTGCTTGAACCGCTCGTTGATTTCCGCCCGGGTGGGCGCGTAGTTTTGCGGGCCCTGCTGTTCGATCTTCAATGCGCCCAGCAGACTGGCGAGACGTCCCGTGGTGGCCCAGCCCAGACCCTTCTCGATACCGTACAGCAAGCCGCCGCGAAATGCATCGCCGCAACCGGTGGGATCGAGCACTTGCTTTGCCTCGACCGCCGGAATCTCTTCGATGCCGCCGCCGTGATAGATCTGCGCACCCTTTTCGCCGAGCGTGACGATCAGTGCGTCGACCTTGCTGGCGATCTCTTCGATCGACCAGCCGGTCTTGTTGCTCACGAGCCGGGCTTCGTAATCGTTGACCGCGACATAGGTGGCAAGTTCAATCATGCGCCGCAGCGTCTCGCCGTCGAAGAGCGGCAAGCCCTGGCCCGGATCGAAGATGAACGGCACGCCTTTGGCGGCCAGTTGCTCGGAGTGCTGGACCATGCCGTCGTAGCCGTCCGGCGCCACGATGCCGAGCGTGATGCCTTCTGCTTCGTCGGCGCGGTTGCGATGCGACTGCATCATCGCGCCCGGATGGAACGCGGTGATCTGGTTGTTCTCGAGGTCGGTCGTGATCATCGCCTGCGCCGAATAGGTGTCGGGCACGACGAGCACGTTCTCGGTCGACAGGCCGAGCTGCGCGAGCCGGTCCAGATAGAGCTGCGCGTCGACCGCGCCGATCGCGCCCATGATGCGTGCGTCGCCGCCGAGCAGATTCAGCGCATAGGCGATGTTGCCCGCGCAGCCGCCGAACTCGCGGCGCATGGTCGGCACGAGAAAGCTCACGTTGAGGATGTGAACCTGCTCCGGCAGGATGTGCTCCCGAAAGCGGCCTTCGAAGGTCATGATGTTGTCGTAGGCGAGCGAGCCGCAGATGAGCGTAGCCAAGGCGAGCGTTCCTGTGAAAAAACGGTGAAAAAGAGGGGCGCCGATGCGACAGCGCCGCGCGGGAAGGCGCGGCGCCGGGCTCGTGCGCGAACGGTTTTACTTCAGCGCGGCGAGTGCTGCGTCGTAGTTCGGCTCGTTCTTGATTTCGCCGACCAGCTCCGCGTGCACGACCTTGTCGTGCTCGTCGATCACGACGACGGCACGTGCCGTCAGGCCGGTCAGCGGGCCGCTCGTCACGTCGACGCCGTACGCCTGCGCGAATTCATGGCCGCGGAACGTCGAAGCCGTCACGACGTTTTCGATGCCTTCGGTCGTGCAGAAGCGCGACGCCGCGAACGGCAGATCGCCTGACACGACGATCACGGCGGTGTTGCTGAGCTTCGCGGCGGCTTCGTTGAACTTGCGGGTCGACGTCGCGCAGGTCGGCGTGTCGAGGCTCGGGACGATGTTGAGCACCTTGCGCTTGCCGGCGAAATCGGCGAGCGACAGCGGCTTCAGGTCGCGGCCGACCAGCGAGAACGCGGCGGCCTGCTGGCCCACCGACGGGAACGTGCCGCTTACTTCGATCGGGTTGCCACCCAGCGTGACTTGACTCATGTTGTGCTCCGAAATTGCGTCAGTAATGACAATGGAACGCCCGCTTCTCAGCGGGCGCGTGAAGGTGCGTTACGGATAAAAAATCTGTACGCGGAAATTGGACGCCACCGCATTGCCGGTGTCGAGATGCACGATCATCGTCTGCGTCGCATGCGCGGGCAGGCCGTCCGCGATCACGGTGCCGGGCGGCACGTAGTCCTGCGGCCACAGCACGCGCCGCACGGCGACGTTGTTCTGCTCGTCGAGCAGCGTGAGTTCGATCGCCGGGTAGGCGAGCGCGATGTTCATGCGGTTGTGCAACGGCATCTTCAGTTCGAGCTTGTGCGGGCCGTCGATCTGCCGCAGATCGGACGGCTCGACGAGCAGCCCCTCGATGTCGTGCGGCGGGCTGACCTGGCAGCCGAGGTGCGCACACACCTTCGCGTAGAGGCTCTGCGAGCGCGGCACGTTGACCATCACGGCTTCGCGCTGCCACCACGCGAGTTGCGCAAGCAGCGCGATGACGAGCAGCGTCACGACGACCGCGCCGGCCACGAGCCAGCCGATACGCTTGCTCTCGGCGGGGCGGGTCTCGCGCATGACCGGGAACGGATCGGCGCCGCTGTTGACGGGGTTGACCGAGAACGGCTCGCCGCTGGACGCGGCGGGACCGCGGGGCGGACGGGGGCCGCCT
>NZ_JAAGPS010000221.1:0-6153 GCF_017105025.1 Paraburkholderia sp. Ac-20336
TGCACCTGCAGCAGCGCGCCGGCGTGCGGGGCGTTGCTCGCGCTCGCCGGCGCGCTGCTGCAGGTGCTGTTGCGCAATCCGCTGGCCGAGCCGTATGTGCTCGGCGTATCGGGCGGCGCGGCGACGTTCGCGCTCGTGGCGATGATCGCGGGCGGCGCATGGTGGATCGTCGATGCGAGTGCGTTCGCCGGTGCGTTGGTGTCGATCCTGCTCGTGCTTGGCCTCGCGCGGCGCGAGTTATGGCGCGGCGAACCGCAGGACACGTCGCCGCGGCTGCTCCTGACCGGTGCGGTGATCGCGGCGGGGTGGGGCGCGCTGATTACGCTGCTGCTCAATCTCGCGCCCGACAGCCGCTTGCGCGGCATGCTGTTCTGGCTGACCGGCGACCTCAACGGCGGCGCGCTGCCGTGGACCGCGCTCGTCGCGCTGCTGCTCGCGCTGCTTGTGATCGTGCCCGCCGCGCCGCGCCTGAACGTGCTGCTGCGCGGCGATGCGGCCGCGCAGGCGTTGGGCGTTGCGGTCATGCCGTTGCGTCTGCGCGTGTACCTGGTGGCCTCGCTTGCGGCTGCCGCTGCCGTGACGACGGCGGGCACGATCGGCTTCGTCGGCCTCGTGGTGCCGCACATGCTGCGGCTCGCGTTCGGCAACGATCAGCGCATGCTGTTGCCGGCGGCCGCGCTCGGCGGCGGCGTCGCGGTGATGGGCGCGGATCTCGTCGCGCGCACTGTGATTGCGCCCGCGCAGTTGCCGGTCGGCGTGATGACGTCGCTGGTCGGCGTGCCGGTGTTTCTCTGGATGCTGCTGAAGAGGCGTCCATGACACGCGCCCACGATACCGTCCCGGCTTCGGCGCTGAGCGCGCAACGCGTGACGTTGCGCGCCGGCGCGCGCACCTTGCTCGATGCGTTCACGCAGACCTTCCATGCCGGCGAAATCTGGTGCGTCGCCGGGCCGAACGGCGCGGGCAAGACAACGCTGCTGTCCACGCTCGCGGGGCTGCGGCCGGCGTCGGCGGGGCACGTCGAACTCGATGGCAGGCGTCTTGCCGACTGGCCGCCGTTGCCGCTCGCACGGCACCGCGCGTTGATGCCGCAAAGCGCGCACGATGCGTTCAGCGCCAGCGTGCTCGACATCGTGATGCTGAACCGCTTTCCGCATCTCGGCGGCTGGGGGTGGGAGCGCGACGCGGATCGCGCGGCCGCGCAGGCGGCGCTCGAACGGCTCGGCCTGGGCAGTTTCGCCGCGCGCGATGTGCTGTCGTTATCGGGCGGCGAGCGCCAACGTGTCGCGCTGGCGGCCGTGTTGTGCCAGGATGCGCCGCTTCTGCTGCTCGACGAACCGCTGTCGCATCTCGACCTGCATCATCAGATCGATTGCCTCGAAGCGCTCGTTGCATGGACGCAGGAACCGCGGCGCTGTGTGCTGTTTTCGTGTCACGATCTGAATCTCGCGCGTCGCTTCGCGACGCACGCATTGCTGCTCGATGGAGCAGGCGGCGCATGCGCCGGCCTGGTGCGCGACGTGTTGACGCCCGAATTGACGAGCCGCGCGTTCGGCTATCCGCTGATTCTGATTCGCGACGGCGAGCACGAGGCGCTGATTCCCGCGCCGCGCATGCGTCATGAATCGCATGCCGATCATGACATTGCATCAGGCTGACTTTTTTATTCCGACATTCTTTTGCGGCGATTTCCGCTTATACCTATGACTCGCTTTCCACGCCCGGCCGGTTTGCCCAACGTCGCTCCGCTCGATCAGACGCTGCGCGCCGAGCTGCAACACATCATCGATACGCGGACCAAGCCGCCCGGCAGCCTCGGCCGTCTGGAAACGCTCGCGCGGCAGATGGGGCTGATTCAACGCAGCACGCATCCGACGGTCGCGCGCCCGGCCATGATCGTCTTCGCCGGCGATCACGGCATTGCCGCCGAAGGCGTGAGCCCGTATCCGCAAGCGGTGACCGCGCAGATGGTCGCCAATTTTCTCGCGGGCGGCGCGGCGATCAATGCGCTGAGCCGCGTCGCGGGCATCGAGCTCGAAGTGGTCAATGCGGGCATCGCGACGCCGTTGCCGTCGACGCAAGGGCTCGTCGACATTCCGGTCGCGCCGGGCACGCGCAACTTCGCGCACGAACCGGCGATGACCCAGGCCGAGGCGCTGGCCGCCTTGCAGGCGGGCGCGGCGCGCGTGCGTCATCACGCGGCGCTCGGCACCAATGTGATCGGCTTCGGCGAGATGGGGATCGCGAACACCTCGTCGGCCGCGTGTCTGATGAGCCGCTTGTGCGACGTGCCGCTCGACGAATGCGTCGGGCGCGGCACCGGTCTCGACAACGCGGGGCTCGCGCGCAAGCGCAACGTGCTCGCGGCGGCGCTTGCGCATCACGCGCCAACGCCGGCGCCGCTCGACGTGCTCGCGACGTTCGGCGGCTTCGAGATCGCGATGATGGCGGGCGCGTATCTCGCGGCCGCCGAAGCACGCATGACGATTCTCGTCGACGGCTTCATCGCGACGTCGGCGCTACTCGTTGCCGATGCGTTCGCATCCGAGGTGCGCGAGTACTGCGTGTTCGCGCATGCGTCGAACGAGGCCGGGCATCGGCGCATGCTCGATCATTTCGGCGCGCAGCCGCTGCTGTCGCTCGACATGCGGCTCGGCGAGGGCACCGGCGCGGCACTCGCGGTGCCGCTGCTGCGCGCGGCGACGGCCTTCGTCAACGAGATGGCGAGTTTCGACTCGGCCGGCGTGGCCGATCGCGAGGGATGATGTGTGACCTAAGGTGTGACCCAAGGCGTGACGTGACGCGAACCTCGCCCCGCTCATGAACCCGCTCGCGGAATTGCGCTACTTCTTCACGGCGCTCGGTTATTTCACGCGCGTGCCCGTGCCGCGCTGGGTCGGCTACGAGCCGCATTATCTGAATGCGGCGGCGCGCTACTTTCCGCTCGTCGGCGTATTGATCGGCGGCTTGAGCGCGCTCGTCTATCTCGCCGCGTTGCGCGTATTTCCGGCGGGCGTCGCGGTGCTGCTGTCGATGGCCGCGTCGCTGCTCGTCACGGGCGCGTTTCACGAAGACGGTCTCGCCGATTGCGTCGATGCGTTCGGTGGCGCCTATTCGCGCGAGGACGTGTTGCGCATCATGCACGACTCGCGCGTCGGCGCATTCGGTGCGATCGCGCTCGTCGTCGCGCTCGCGTTGAAGTGGCAAACGCTCGCGGCCTTGCCGCCGTCACGCGCGGCCGGTCTGATGATCGCGGCGCACGGCGCGAGCCGCGCGATGGCGATCAGCTATCTGGCCACGCTCGACTACGTGCGCGCCGAGGGCAAGGCGAAGCCGGTCGCACAGCGCCTGAGCGGCCCCGCGCTGATGTGCGCGGCGCTGTTCGGTCTGCCGTGGCTGCTGTGGCCGAACGGACGCGGCGCGCCCGACTGGCGTTTCGCGCTTGCGACATGCTGTGTGCTGCTCGTGCTGCGCGTGGCGATCGGCCGTTATTTCGTGAGACGCATCGGCGGTTATACCGGCGATTGCCTCGGCTTCGCGCAGCAGGTTTTCGAATTGAGCATCTATCTGGTGGGGCTCGCATGGATATCGTCCTGATTCGTCATCCCGCCGTCGCGCTCGATGCGGGCATCTGTTACGGACACAGCGATGTCGCGTTGGCCGAAAGCGCCGAGGTCTCGGCGAGCGCGCTCGCGCTGCGGCTCGCGACCTTGCAGGTGCCGGCGCCGCGCGTGCTGATCTCGAGTCCGCTCACGCGCTGTGCGGCGCTCGCCACCGAGATCGCGAGCGACTTCGGCTGCGTGGTCAGCCATGACGAGCGTCTAAAGGAAATGAATTTCGGCGCCTGGGAAACGCAGCGCTGGGACGCGATCGATCGCGCGCAGCTCGACGACTGGGCCGCCGATTTCGAGCATGCATGCGCGCATGGCGGCGAGAGCGTCGCGCAGTTCGCGCAGCGCGTGCATGCGTGGTTCGATGCGTTCGCGCAGACGCGCGAGTTGTCGCCGGCCTATGTGGTCACGCACGCGGGCGTGATTCGCGCGATCGCCTCGCAGGTGCTCGACGTGCCGCTCGCGCGTTGTCTGCACTGGGCGCTCGATATGACCGGCATCGTCTGGCTGCGGCGCAACGAGGCCACGCAGCAGTGGGTGCTGGTGCGCTGGAATGCGTGAGGGGATTTACGGCGCGCGCGGTTTTCTGCGTGAGCGCGCGAGGTCGAGGTCCTCGCAGAGTTCTCGCGCGCCTTGCGCGATGCGCGGCGCCGGACGGTTGATGAGATCGCCGTCGATCGCGAAGAGGTTGTTGCTTGCGACCGCGGCAAGGCCCGGCCATGCGCGCCACGTGTCGAGCTGCGGCAGCGTCGTGTCGGGGCGCGTCGCGCCCGGCGCGGCGGTGACGACCGCCTCGGGATTCGCCGCGAGCACCGCTTCGGTCGACACGGTCGGCACGAGCGGCTGCAATTGCGCGAAGACATTGCGTCCGCCGCACAGCGCGATCACGTCGCTGATCATGTGCTCGCCGTTGAGCGTCATCAACGGTTTGTCCCAGACCTGGTAGAACACGCTGACGACCGGCCGGCTCGCGTACTGCGCGCGCAGTCGCGCGATGTCGTCGCGATACGCGGCCGCCGCCGCATCGGCCGTCGCCGACGTGCCGAGCAATTGACCGAGCTTCGTCAGCGATACGGCGACGTCGTCGAGATGGCGCGGCTCGCTGAAAAAGAGCGGGATATGCAGTTCGCGCAGCCGGTCGAGCTGACGCTGCGCATTGCCGTGCCGCCACACGACGATCAGATCGGGTTTCAACGCGACGATGCGTTCGAGGTCGAGCGCTTTGTTGTCGCCGACGCGCGGCAGCTGCTTCGCCTCGGGCGGATAGTCGCTGTACGAAACCGCGCCGACCATTTTCGCGCCGCCGCCCGCCGCATACAGCAACTCGGTGACGTGCGGCGCGAGGCTGATGACGCGCTGCGCGGGCGCGGCGAGCGTGACGGTCGCGCCGCTATCGTCGGTGACGGTGATCGCCGCGTGCGCCGTCAGCGCGGCGAGGCCGAGCGATGCGGCGGTGAGGAAGCGGGCTAGGCGGCGCGGGGGCGTAGCGCGGTGGAGCGGGCAAGCGAAGCGGATCATCGGGCGAGGACTTGGAACCTGGACGAGGCGTTGAGCGTGTGGCGCGTGTAGGGCGATAAGCGAGGCGCAGTGAGTGAAGGGCGGCATGAGGCTCGGTATGAAGCGCCGCATAAAGCTCGACATGAGGTACGACATGACGCTCGATTCAAAGCGCAGCACGCGTAGCGCGATGCGCGAAGGACGGCAGCAGGTTCGCGCGGCATCACCGTCTCCCATTTCCGTACTAACCCGTTTGCGTCGCACCGATGGCGCGCATCGCTTCATGCAACTGCTGTTCGAAGCGAGCCCACTCGGCTTCCGTTCCCGGCAGTCCGAAACGCACGCTGCCCTTGGGTGCAACGAGCGACGGCGCGAACCGCCGCGTCCACACACCGCGTTGCGCGAGCGCTTCGTGCAACGCGGCGGCACGCGCATCGTCGGTCCATGCGAAGAGCGGCGTGCCGCGCGTGGCGAAACCGTGCGAATGCAATAGCGCGCCGAGCCGCGCGCTTTCGCCGGCGAGCCGCGCACGCATCTGCGCCTGCCATGCGGTATCGGCGAACGCGGCGCTCACCGCATGACGCGCCGGACCGCTGACCGTCCACGCGCCGAGCCTGTCGCGCAGCGTGGCGAGCCACGCGGGCGCGGCGAGCACGAAACCGGCGCGCACGCCCGCGAGACCGAAGAACTTGCCCGGCGAGCGCAACACGATCAGCCCTTCGAGATACGTGCGCGCCGCGAGCGACGCGGCAGGCACCGTATCGGCGAACGCCTCGTCGACGAGCAGCGTGCCGCCGCGCTCGCGCAGTTGCGCGTGCCAGTGCAGCAGCTTGTCGGCGCCGAGATGCGTGGCGGTCGGATTGTCGGGGTTCACGATCGCGACGTGCGTGAGCGTGGCGGGCAGCGTGTCGCACTGCACGTCGAGCGTGGCGACGTCGTGCCCGGCGCGCGCGAACGCCGGCGCGTATTCGCCGTATGTGAGCGGCGCGATGCCGATCGTCGCGCGCGGCAGCAGCGCGGGCAGCGCGCGAATCGTGGCCTGCAG
>NZ_JAAGPS010000222.1:0-6066 GCF_017105025.1 Paraburkholderia sp. Ac-20336
CTGCGGCGCGAGCCGCTCGCGGTGGGCGCGGATGAAGTCGCCGAGCGCGCGGGCCGGCGTGGCGTCGAGCGGTGGCGGGTGATCGGCGGTGGGCTGCATGGTCATGCTGGCGGGCTGCGCGTGGAGGGGGTAATAGAGATACCAGAATAATTGCTTAACTTGTACTGGTACATGACCGGCTCTATTGTAGCGGCTGGAAACCCCACGGCGCGTTGCCATCTCACCCTAACGGAGCCACCCATGAAGCATCACGATCAGGTCGCCGACGCGTTCGGCTCGACCGCCGCCGCTTACTTGACGAGTCAGACCCATGCGAGCGGCGCCGATCTGCGCACGCTCGCCGACGCCATCGCCGCGACGCCGGGCGCGACCGTGCTGGACATGGGCTGCGGCGCGGGGCACGCGAGCTTCGCGGTTGCGCCGCATGCGAAAGAGGTCGTCGCCTACGACATCGCGCCGCAGATGCTCGCGACCGTCGAAGGCGCGGCGAAAGAGCGCGGCCTCGCCAACATCCGCACGCAGCAGGGCGCGGCCGAAACGCTGCCGTTCGCCGCTCATGCGTTCGACTGGGTGATTAGCCGCATGAGCGCGCATCACTGGCACGACGTGCCGCTCGCGCTCGCCGAGGTGCGGCGTGTGCTGAAGCCGGGCGGCAAGGTGCTGTTCATCGATATCGCGGGCATCGATCATCCGCTGCTCGATACGCATATCCAGGCGATCGAGTTGCTGCGCGACGGCTCGCATATCCGCGATTACCGCGCCGACGAGTGGATTGCGTTGTTCGCCACGGCCGGTTTCAAGGCGTCGATTCGCGAGCGTTGGCGCATCGACCTCGAATTCAAGTCGTGGGTTGCGCGCATGCGCACGCCCGAGCCGCGCATCGTCGCGATCCGCTCGCTGTGGGATCACGCGCCCGATGAAGTGCGCCAGTATTTCGACGTGCAGGCGGACCACTCGTTCAAGCTCGACGCGTTGATGATCGACGCGCATTGAATGAAAAAAGCCGGGGGTGGCCTTTGCTGGCCACCCCCGGCGTGCGTTGTGTATCGCGGACTGAATGCACCGCTTGCACCGATGATTCCGCATCGGTGCGTCAAGCCCGCTTGCGCTTCGACGGCAAACAGCGGTTCAAACCCCGGTTCAAACCGCCGCTCCAGCCTCAACCCGTATTGCGCAAGCCCGCCGCGATCCCGTTGATGCTCAGATGAATCCCGCGTCGCACGCGTGTGTTCGTATCGCCCGCGCGATAGCGCTTGAGCAATTCGACCTGCAAGTGATTGAGCGGATCGAGATACGGGAAGCGGTTCTTGATCGAGCGCGCGAGCAGCGGATTCTCCGCGAGCCGATCGCCCTTGCCGGTGATCTCGGACAACACCTTCGAGGTGCGCTCCCATTCCGCGACGATGCGCTCGAATACGTGCTTGCGCAGCTTCTTGTCGGTGACGAGCGCGGCGTAGCGCGACGCGACCGCGAGGTCGGTCTTCGCGAGCACCATGTCCATGTTCGAGAGCAGGTTCGAAAAGAACGGCCACGTCTTGTGCATTTTCTTCAGCAGCGCGAGCCGGCGCGCGCGTTCGGCGTCGGAGGGCGCGCTGTCGAGATGCGCGGCGACCGCGCTGCCGAAGCCGTACCAGCCCGTCAGCAGCAGACGGCATTGGCCCCACGAGAAGCCCCACGGAATCGCGCGCAGGTCCTCGATCTTGCGCTGCTTCGGGTCCTGCAGCTTGCGCGAGGCGGGCCGGCTGCCGATGTTCAGCTCGGCGATCTCGGCGATCGGCGTCGACTCGAAGAAATACTCCTTGAAACCCGGCGTTTCGTAGACGAGCGCGCGATACGCGGCCATTGCCGTATCGGACAGTTGCTGCATCGTTTCCTCGAACACGGGCAGCTCGGCGGGCGCGTTGCCTTGCGGCAGCAGCGACGCTTCGAGCGTCGCGGCCACCACCGTTTCCAGATTGCGCCGGCCGATCTCGGGGTTGGCGAACTTGCTCGCGATCACCTCGCCCTGCTCGGTCAGGCGGATCTGTCCGTCGACGGTGCCGGGCGGCTGCGAGAGGATCGCCTGATAGGTCGGGCCGCCGCCGCGGCCGACGGTGCCGCCGCGGCCATGGAACAGGCGCAGCGTCACGCCGCGTTCGTTGAACAGCGAGACGAGCGCAAGCTCGGCGCGATACAGTTCCCAGTTCGAGGTCAGGAAGCCGCCGTCCTTGTTGCTGTCCGAATAGCCGAGCATGACTTCCTGCTCGTTGCCCTGGTGTTCGATCAGCGCGCCGACGCCCGGCAGCGCGATCAGATCGCGCATGATGTGCGGCGCGTTGCGCAGATCGGGGATCGTCTCGAAGAGCGGAATCACCATCAGGCCCGCGCGTGCCGGATCGTGCTCGTCGCCGAGACGGCCGCGCAACAGGCCGGTTTCCTTTTGCAGCAGCATCACCTCGACCAGATCGCTGACCGTTTCCGTGTGCGAAATGATGTAGTTGCGCACCGCGCGCGCGCCGAATTTTTCGCGCGTGATACGCGCTTCCTCGAGCACGCCGAGTTCGCTCTTCACGAGGTCCGAGTACTCGGCGTACGGCACGCGCAGCGGGCGTGGCTGCGCGAGTTCGGCGAGCAGCACCTCGAGCTTGTCCGCCTCGGAGAGCGCCGCGTAATCGGCCTCGACGCCCGCGCGTCTGAGCAGTTCGGCGATCACCGCTTCGTGGATGTCCGAGCTTTGCCGCAGATCGATGCTCGCGAGATGGAAGCCGAACACCTCGGCGGCGCGCGTGAGCGGCGCGAGACGCGGGGCCGCGAGCGGCGCGCCGTGATGCTCGGCGAGCGAATCGATCAGCACGTGCAGGTCGCGCACGAAGTCGGCGGCGTCGTCGTAGGGAATCGCGCGGATCGGCGCCACGCCGCGTCCGGCGCTGCGCACCGGCACGCTGCCTTCGCCGAGCCGCACGCGCGCGCTGGCCGCGAGCCGCGTGTACATGCCGATCAGCGCGCGGCGATACGGCTCGTCGGTGCGGTGCGGCGACTGGTCCGGCGAGATGGCCGCGAGTTCCTTCAGCGCATCGCTCGCGCCGGCCAGCAGGTTCGACACCGACAGTTCCGCGCCGAGCTTGTGCACCTGCTCCATGTAGTGCTCGAAGATCACCGCGGCTTGGCGCGTGATCGCGTTTTCGAGCGTGTCGGCCGTGACGTTCGGATTGCCGTCGCGGTCGCCGCCGATCCAGCTGCCCATCTGGAAGAACGGCGGCAGGCGCGCTTCGATGCCGTGTTCCTTGAGGGCGTCCTCGATGTCGCCATAGAGCGCGGGGATTTCCTCGAGGAAGGTGGCGCGATAGAACGACAGCGCGTTCTCGATTTCATCGGCGACGCTCAGACGCGCGTCGCGCAGCATGCGCGTCTGCCAGAGCGAGGCGACGCGCGCGCGCAGCATCGCTTCGTTGTGCGAGCGTTCGCGGTGGGTGAGCGGCTGGTCGCGCTCGGCGAGCAGCCGCGCGATGTCGTGCTGCGCATCGAGGATGCTCTTGCGCTGCACTTCGGTCGGGTGCGCGGTCAGCACCGGCATGATCAGCGCGTCGTTGAAGAACTGCTGCAGCACCGGCGTCGCGGCCGCGCCCGCCGTGACGAGCCGCTCCAGCGCATAGGCGATCGTGCCCGGCTGCGAGGCCGAGCCCGCGAGCGCGTGAATCCGGTGCCGGCGGTTGCGGTGACGGTCCTCGGCGATATTCGCGAGGTGCGAGAAGTAGCTGAACGCGCGCACCACGCTGACCGTCTGCTCGGGCGTCAGCGTGCGCAGCTTCTTGTCGAGCGTCTGCGCGGCGGCGCTGTCGTCCTCGCGGCGAAAACGCACGGCGGTCTGCCGGATCGTTTCGACGACGTCGAACACCGCGTCGCCTTCCTGCTCGCGCAGCACGTCGCCGAGCAGACGGCCGAGATAGCGGATGTCCTGGAACAGCGGATGGTCCTTGTCCTCGCGCGTGCGGGCCGTGCTTTTGGCGGCGGGGACGGCGGCGCCCGCGCCCGCGGCTTGCGCGACGGCTTTCAGCTTCGGCTTTTTGGCGGCGCGCGGTTGGGCTGCGTCGCTCGCGGCCGCTTCGGTTTTCGCGGAAGCGGTGGCGTTCGCATCGGTGTTGGCGGCCTTGGCCGGCTTGCGCGTATCGGCGGCGCTTGCGGCTTGCCCAGCCTTTTCAGCCTTGCTGGCTTTGGCTGTCTTCACGGGTTTTTCCGCTTTGACGGACACGGCGGTGCGCGCGGCTTTCGGCGCCTTGGCGGCTTGCGCGGCGAGGGCACGTTGGCCCGGGCGTTTTTCCGTGCGCTGCTCCGTGCACTGGTCGGCGCGTTGAGCGAAGGCCGACGTCGTGCCGTGCGCGGTGGAGTCGGCGAGGGCTGCGGCAGAGGCAGCGGAAGCGTCCGGCGTCGCGGCATGGGCCGGGCGAGCGTTGGACGAAGCAGTGTTGCGGCGGTCAGGGCGCGCCGATCCGGAAGACGTCACGATGGGTTTCCTCAGGGAAGCCAGGGTCTGTTGAGTGATGAACTGCAACTGCGGAACTGCGACAGAATGTGCAACGTGGACTGCGAGTAACGTGAACAGCGTGCAACAGGGACTGCGAACGGGACTGCAATTAGAACAGCAAAGAGAACTGCAAGGCGCACGACAACGCGCAACGGCAAGGCGCGGCGGCAGGCGGGCCTGCAAAACGAACCGCCCGCGACGAGCCGCATGAGCCCTGCCGACGCCGGATGGAGAGAGGGGCCACGACACATGAGGCGAGGCCGCACTGAACGCGCGGCGCGTGCCGCCCACGCGGTTACGCCGCATTGCATCATCGCGCATGCCGCCGCGCGATGCGCGAACGACCGTGCGTGACGAGCCGGAATGGGGCAGGCGCTTGCCGCGCGCAGCCCGTCTCCTCCATCGATACCGCGTCTGCCTGGCGCCCGGCCGTGCCTTTGGTGCAAGGGCGCAAGCAGGGGCGCGTGCTAACATTGATTGTTATTCCATCCCGAGATTCGATCAGCAAGCTAATGAACACCGAGACGTTTGCCGCGCCACCCCACACGCTTGTGATTGCTTCGCGAGAGAGCCGCCTTGCCATGTGGCAGGCGGAGCATGTGCGATGTGCGCTGCACAAATTATATCCATCTTGTGACGTAAAAATCCTCGGAATGACGACGCGCGGCGATCAGATTCTCGATCGCACGCTCTCGAAGGTCGGCGGCAAGGGCCTCTTCGTCAAGGAACTCGAAGCCGCACTCGCCGATGGCCGCGCCGACCTCGCGGTGCATTCGCTGAAGGACGTGCCGATGGAGCTGCCCGCGGGCTTCGCGCTGTCCGCGATCATGGAGCGCGAGGACCCGCGCGACGCGCTCGTCTCCAATCAATACGACTCGCTCGCCGCGCTGCCGGCCGGTGCCGTGGTCGGCACCTCGAGCCTGCGCCGCGAGGCGATGCTGCGCATGCGTTATCCGCATCTCGACGTGCGGCCGTTGCGCGGCAATCTCGACACGCGCCTCGCCAAGCTCGATCGCGGCGATTACGCGGCGATCATCCTGGCCGCGGCCGGGCTCAAGCGTCTGGGTCTCGGCGAGCGCATCCGCGCGCTGCTCGATCCTCAGGACAGCTTGCCGGCCGCGGGGCAGGGCGCGCTCGGCATCGAGATTCGCGCCGATCGCGCAGACCTCGCCGCGTGGCTCGCGCCGCTCCATCACTCACATACGGCGGCCGCCGTCGAAGCCGAGCGCATGGTGTCGCGCGCGCTCGGCGGCAGTTGCGAGGTGCCGCTCGCCGCGTATGCGACCTGGCATGACGGCGCGCTGCATCTGCGCGGCATCGTCGCGACGCCCGACGGCCAGCGCGTACTGAGCGCGCAGGCATCGGCGCCCGCGCCGAGCATCGAGCGCGCGCTCGCGCTGGGCCAGCAGGTCGCGAGCGAGCTTGCTGGGCAGGGCGCGCTCGACATCGTCCGGGCGCTCAGCACCGCCAGCGGCCCGGCTGTGGCGGATAGTGCCGCGCGTGCTGCCGCAAGTGATGCCACAAGCGACGCGGCAGGTGACATAGCAGGCAGCCCCGCAACCCCC
>NZ_JAAGPS010000223.1:0-239 GCF_017105025.1 Paraburkholderia sp. Ac-20336
TGCGGCAGTAAGCAGTCAAACGTGCACAAGACAAGCACACGAGCATACAAACAGCGCGTGTATGCATGTGTACAGCCATAGTAGATGACTACACACGTACGAAGTGACATCTACGCATATAAATAGACGTAACCGGACATGAACTATTGATGTTAAGTTTTATTTATCTAGTTCCATATCGATATGAATATACTACACAATCTAAACATTTTAATTCTATTTTTTTTTTTTTTAATGAA
>NZ_JAAGPS010000224.1:0-5445 GCF_017105025.1 Paraburkholderia sp. Ac-20336
TGTGCCGCAGCCGGTCGAGGTGCACGAGCCCGCGCCGACGCCGATCCAGCTTGCGCAGCGCGCGCTGTCGCCGGCCATCGCGCCGATCGAGACGACCTTCATCGTGCTGGTCGTGACGATCTTCATTCTTTTGCAGCGCGAGGACCTGCGCGACCGGCTCATCAGCCTGTTCGGCTCGCGCGACCTGCACCGCACGACCACGGCGATCAACGACGCCGCCGGCCGCCTGTCCCGCTACTTCGTCGCGCAGCTCGGCGTGAACCTCAGCACCGGCAGCGTGATCGCGATCGGGCTGGCGATCATCGGCGTGCCGGGTGCGCTGCTGTTCGGCGTGATTGCCGCGCTGCTGCGCTTCGTGCCGTATATCGGCATCTGGATCGCGGCGATCCTCGCCGTGTTTCTCGCGGCCGCGATCCAGCCGCAATGGACGATGGCCGTCTATACGCTGATCCTGTTCATCGTCGTCGACGTGGTGGCCGGGCAGATTGCCGAGCCGCTGCTGTACGGCCATCGCTCGGGACTCTCGCCGCTCGCGGTGGTGGTCGCGGCGATCTTCTGGAGCTGGCTGTGGGGGCCGATCGGCCTCGTGCTGTCGACGCCGCTCACGCTGTGCGTCGTCACGCTCGGGCGCTATGCCGACCGCCTCCACTTCCTCACCGTGCTGCTCGGCGATCAGCCCGCGCTGACGCCCGCGCAGAATTTCTACCAGCGCCTGCTCGCCGACGATCCGCACGAGGCGATCGTGCAGGCCGAGCGGTTGCTGCGCGAGATGTCGCTGATCGACTACTACGACAAGGTCGCGCTCGAAGGCTTGCGGCTCGCGCGCAACGATGCGCTGCGCGGCGTGCTGATGCCGGACCAGTTGCAGCGGATCAACGACGCGCTCGTCGATATCGTCGAGAACCTCGAAGTCGCCGATGGCTTGCCGGACACGCTCGCGCGCACCGATGCGGCCCGCGCCACCCACGCCACCGAGATGGGCGGCACGCTGCTCGCCAGCGCGCCGCAGGAAGCGGCCGGGCACCGCGGCGATCATGTGCCGGCGCAAACGCCCGAGTCGCGGGACGCGACGAAAACGGCGGTGCTGTGCGTGCCCGGACGCGGCGCGTTCGACGAAGTGACGACCGCGATCGCGGTGCAACTGCTCGGCCGCCAGGGCTTCGCGCCGATGATGGCGACGCACTCCGGCTATCGCAGCGCTCACGCCGACGAGCCGAGCTACAAGGACGCGTCGATCATCTGCATCGTGTCGCTCGATGCGCCCGAGTCGCCGCCGTATCTGCGCAACATGCTGCGGCGCACGCGCGAATGGCGGCCGCGCGCGACGCTCGTGGTGGGCGTCGGCATCAGCGAGCCGGCGGAACGTAATGGCGCGGAACTGGAAACGGCCAGCGCCCTGCCGGCGTCGCCCACGTTTCGGGCGATGATCGAGGAATGCCACGCCGCGACGGGCGAACTGCCGATGCGGCCGTCGGTGCATACGGCTGGGGCCGAGTAACGCGCGCGCGGACTCATTGCGGCGAGTCCGCATGAAAAACCGCGCGGTTTTCAGGCAAGACCGCGCTCGAGGGTTCGAGTCTGCGCGCCTCGAACCCTGACTACCTCACCGCCTCACTGCTTCGGATACAAACCCAACGTGCTCGCCTGCAAACGCGCGAGCCCGAGCAGCACGTCGGTATACGGCGTCGGCACCTGCGTCAGTTGCCCGAGTTCGCGTACCGCTCCGACCAGCGCGTCGAGTTCGACCGCCTTGCCCGCCTGCACGTCCTGCAGCATCGAGGTTTTCATCGCGCCGAGCTTCAGCGTGATCGCGTGACGATCGTCGGGCGCCTGCTCGATCGGAATGCCGAAGCGCGCGCCGATCTCCTTCGCTTCGAGCATGATCTGCGTGACGAAGCCGCGCACGAGTTCGTCGCCGAGAATCCGGTCCGTCGTCGCGCCCGTGAGCGCGCTGACCGGGTTCATCGTCATGTTGCCCCACAGCTTGTACCAGACGTCGCGCTGGATCTGCGCCGACATCGACGCATCGAAGCCGGCCGCCCTCAGCAGCGCCGCGAGCTGTTCGACGCGCTCGCTCGGCTGCCCCGACGCCTCGCCGACGATCAGCCCGTTGCCCTGGTGATGGCGGATCACGCCGGGCGCATCGACGAGGCAGCTCGCATGCACGACACAGCCGACCGTCCGCGCGCCGGGAATCGCCGCCGCGATTGCGCCGTCCGGGTCGATCGACGTCAGGCGCTGCCGCGCGAAGCCGCCGCCGAGCCCGTCGCAGAACCACCACGGCACACCGTTCATCGCCGTCAGCACGATCGTGCCGGGGCCGAGCAGCGGCGCGATCCGCGCGGCCACCGCCGCCATCGCCGGTCCCTTCACCGCGATCACGACGAGTTCCTGCACGCCGAGGCTGGCGGGATTCTCGCTCGCCTCGACCTGTTCGGCGAACACGACGCCGCCTTCGACCAGACGCAGCCCGTGCTGGCGCAATGCGTCGAGCGTCGCGCCGCGCGCCACCACGCTCACCGCGTGGCCGGCCTGTGCGAGCTTCACGCCCATCCAGCCGCCGATCGCGCCGGCGCCATAGATCGCTACTTTCATCGCTTCAATCCTTGCGTGGATTCCTGACTGGGTTTCTTGACCTGCTTGCCGCGTTGAGGCTTCGAACGGGTCATGTGCTCCTCATGCGCCCATCACGCGCTCACTGCCGGTAGCTCGCGTCGATGCGATCGACGCGCCGCACCAGCGCATCGAACACGTCCTGCCCCGCGCCGTGGCGCGGGTCGAACTGCAGCGCATCGCGCGAGCAGCGGGCCGCCACGTCCTCGGGCACCGGCCGCGCGCGGCCCATCGCAAACGTCGCCATCTGGATTTCGCACGCGCGGTTGAGCGTCCACAGTATCGCGAAGGTCTGCGGCAACGTGTGGCCCCATGCAAGCAGGCCGTGATTGCGCAGGATCACCGCCTGGCGGTTGCCGATATGTTCGAGCAGACGCGGCCCCTCTTCCGCATGAATCGTAATGCCCTCGAAGTCGTGGTACGCAATGCGCTCGTGCAGTTGTACGCTATAGAAGTTGGTCTGCTGCAAGCCGTCTTCGAGACAGGCCACGGCGACACCCGCTGTCGTATGCGTGTGCATCACGCAGTGCGCCTCGGGAATGCCTTCGTGAATCGCCGCATGCACGACAAAGCCGGCCGGGTTGACCGGATGCGGCGAGCCGTCGAGCACGCGGCCGTGCGCATCGATTTTCACGAGATTGCGCGCGGTCACTTCGCTGTAGTGCAGCCCGAACGGGTTGATGAGGAAGTGGCGCTCGTTGCCGGCGACGCTCGCCGGCACGCGCAACGTAATGTGGTTGTAGATCATCTCGGTCCAGCCGAGCATGTCGAAGATGCGATAGCACGCGGCGAGCTGCACGCGCGCCTGCCATTCGTCGGGATGCAGGGCGGCGGATGGCGCTACGCTCGCCGGCCGGGTTTCGAGGGTCGTCATTCGTGTCTCCATGATTGTCGTGGCGGCGCTGCGTCATGCCATGCCATGTTATGCCGCGGCGCCGCCCGTCGATACCTGCCGCCATTCGCCGCCGTCATGCGCGGCATACCGCCGCGCTCGATGCCGGACTCAGGCGCCCGACACCACCGCTGCGATCGACGAGGCCACGTACTCGGCGTTGCGCGCGTTGAGGCCCGCGACGCACATGCGTCCCGAGCGCAGCACGTACACTGCGTATTCGTTACGCAGGCGCTCGACCTGGCTTTCGGACAGCCCTGTGTACGTGAACATGCCGCGTTGCGCGACGTAGCGCGTGCGCATTACGTCGTCCACACGGCCTTCGAGGCCCGCGTAGATCGTGTTGCGCATCGCCAGAATCCGCTCGCGCATCGCGCCGAGTTCGGCTTCCCACGAGGCGCGCAGTTGCGCATCGGCAAGCACGTTGGCGACGAGGCGCGCGCCGTGCGTCGGCGGATTGCTGTAGTTCGCGCGCACCGCCGCCATCAGTTGGCCGAGCACGCGCGCGGCTTCGTCGGCGCTCCGGCACACGACGCTCAAGGCGCCGCAGCGTTCGCCGTACAACGAGAAGTTCTTCGAGAACGAATTGGCGACGATCAGCGGCACGTCCGCGTCGGCGAGCAGACGCACGCAGGCGGCGTCTTCCTCAAGGCCCGCGCCGAAACCCTGGTAGGCCATGTCGACGAACGCGATCAGCTTGCGGCGCTGCAATACCGGCACCAGTTCGGCCCATTGCGCCGGGCTCAGATCGACACCGGTCGGGTTATGGCAGCACGCATGCAGCAGCACGACGCTCTTTTCGGGCAGCGTATCGATCGCGGCGAGCATCTCGGCGAAACGCAGGCCGCCCGTTTGCGGGTCGTAGTACGGATAGGTGTTGACCGTGAGCCCCGCCGCCTCGAACACGACGCGATGGTTTTCCCAGCTCGGGTCGCTGATCCACATCTGCGAGCCCGGGAAATAGCGCTTGAGGAAATCGGCACCGACCTTGAGCGCGCCCGAGCCGCCGAGCGTCTGCAGGGTGGCGATGCGGCCCGCCTCGCGCGCCGCGTGGTTCGCGCCGAACACGAGCGCCTGGGCGGTGTCGCGATAGAGCGGCAGACCCGCCATCGGCAGATACGAGCGCGGGCCGATCGCGTCGAGCAGCGCGGTTTCGGCGCGGCGCACCGCGTCGATGACGGGCAGCTTGCCGGCGTCGTCGAAATAGATGCCGATGCTCAGGTTGACCTTGTTCGGCCTGGGGTCCAGCTGAAAGTCTTCGTTCAGGCTCAGAATCGGGTCGCCGGGATAGGCGGGAATGTGGTCAAACATGGCAAGTCCTTGAAGGCGGCCTCGAAAGGCCAAGGGTAGCGGCCGCGACACCGGGGCCGCGCACCTCGGCCGAGCGGTTTCGGCGACGTCGGGCGCGGCCGCGGACGACCAGGCAAACCTCAAGTCTAAGCGGGTTTGCCCGACGACGTCGATTTGCACGAGTATCGGCCCTCGGCGCGCGCGGCACAATCAAGCGATTTTTCACGATTCGTAAGTTTTTCTTTAGAATCGGCCCTATGCCTCTTACCCGTGTCACGATCCGCCAGTTCGAAGCGTTTCTCGCCATCGTCGATCTTCACAGCATCGGCGCGGCGGCGGCCCGGCTCGGGCTGACTGCCTCGGCGGTCAGCCAGTTGCTGGCCGAACTCGAAACCGAACTCGGCTTCCGGCTGTTCGATCGCACGACGCGGCGCGTCGCGCTGTCGAGCGCGGGACAGGATTTCCTCGCCTCGGCCGAATCGGTGCTGCGCCACGTACAGGCGGCCGCGCAATCCGCCGACGACATCCGCAACCGCGCGGCCGGCATCGTGCGCGTGGGCGCGCCGCTCGTGATCGCGGCCACCGCGCTGCCCGCGGCGATCGCCGACTATGCGCGCAACAAGCCGAAGGTCGTCGTGCGCATCTGCGAC
>NZ_JAAGPS010000225.1:0-5152 GCF_017105025.1 Paraburkholderia sp. Ac-20336
TAAAGCGCGATTCCCGCCGTATGGAAAACCCGCGTGCGCGGCATGTCCGACACCTCGACTACGGTGACGCGCGCGATCACCGGCCGTCATGCGCGCGGCATCCGCAATCCGTTGATGCAACGTTTGAGCGAAGAGGCGCAGCGGATCGCGCCGTATCCCGTGCAAAACGCCTTGACGCAGGAGCTGCGGCAAAACGCGGGCCGCGCGCAGAACGGCGATTACCTGTCGCTGTGGGCGGGGCAGGGCGCGCCGCTCGGCCGCGCGCGTCCTGAAGGGCTCGGCGCCGCCGAACTGATGGCGCAACTCGAGCAGGAATGGCGCGCGGCGACCGCGCGTATCGCCGCGTTCGAGCGCCGCTCGTGAAGCGCCGCTCGTGAAGCGCTGATTGTGCGACCGGCTTTGCGATTGGCTTCGTGGCCGGTTTTGTTGACGGGTTTGTGACCGCGCCGGCGACCGCATTCAGTGACTGCATGCGTGGCTGCGGTTTTGACCGCATTCATGACCGCTTGGTGACCACATCCGTGACCGATTCCGCGCCCACTTCCGCAGTCGCTCCGGCGACTGATTCAGAGATGCGCCGGCGCGCCTGCAATGCGAACTGAATCCGTTAATAAGCATGTGCGGCGCGCCTCATTATCGAGTTGAAAAATCCTTCGAATTATTCCCGATTCGAACCAGAAAAAACGCTAAAACCTCCCGCGCGGCGAACCCCCTCAATTGGCGGAAACCCGCATGGGCTGGCGCTTTCCGGCCCATTCGCCGAGGCCGCGAGCGACGCTTGCGGGACACGCGCTATTAGTGTTCTTCCCACTTTCTCAAAAAATTCCCCCAAATTAATTTGATGACCTACACTTGCGCGCAAGTACGGTTTGCCAACTGTCACAAACAGTCAGGCAAGCGTACTGGCCAAGTGCATGAACGATGCAACCGGCGTGATCGTCCACGGGACTGAGCGACACGAGTTGGGGAAGCGGGGCACAGGGCGATTACGTTGTTTTGACCGAAAATGGAGACATACATGAACATCACAATTCAAAAGTTGTTGCCGATCAGCGCTGCGGCGATGCTGTTCGCGACGTTGGCAACATCGGCCGCGGCCGACACGGTCGTCAAGATCGGTCACGTTGCGCCGTTGACTGGCGGTATCGCTCACCTGGGTAAGGACAACGAAAACGGCGCGCGTCTCGCCGTCGAGGAAATCAACGCGAAGGGCCTCACGATCGGCGGCCAGAAGATCACGCTGCAACTCGATGCCCAGGACGACGCGGCCGACCCCCGCACCGCCACGCAGGTCGCCCAGAAGCTCGTCGACGACAAGGTCGTCGCCGTGGTCGGCCACCTGAACTCGGGCACCTCGATCCCTGCTTCGAAAATCTACAGCGATGCGGGCATCGTGCAGATTTCGCCGTCGGCAACGAACCCGGCCTACACGCAACAGGGCTTCAAGACGACGTACCGCGTCGTGGCGACTGATGCGCAGCAGGGTCCGGCACTCGCCAACTACGCCGCGAAGGACATGAAGATCAAGTCCGTCGCGATCGTCGACGACTCGACCGCGTACGGCCAGGGTCTCGCGAACGAATTCGAAAAGACCGCCAAGGCGCTCGGCCTGAACGTGGTGTCGCATGACGCGACCAACGACAAGGCCGTCGACTTCCGCGCGATTCTGACGAAGATCAAGGGCGAAAACCCGGACGCGATCATGTACGGCGGCATGGATGCCACCGGCGGCCCGTTCGCGAAGCAGGCCAAGCAGCTCGGCCTGCGCGCGAAGGTGCTGGCAGGCGACGGCGTGTGTACCGACAAGCTGTCCGACCTGGCCGGCGACGCAACCGACAACATCGTCTGCTCGGAAGCCGGCATGGCGCTCGAGAAGATGGCGGGCGGCAAGGCGTTCGAAACGAAGTACGAGAAGCGCTTCGGCCAGCCGATCCAGATCTACGCGCCGTTCACGTATGACGCGGTGTACATCATCGTCGACGCGATGAAGCGCGCGAACTCGACCGATCCGGCGAAGATCCTGGCCGCGATGCCGACGACCGACTACAAGGGCGTGATCGGCGAAACGACCTTCGATTCGAAGGGCGACCTGCAGCACGGCGTGATCTCGCTGTACAACTACAAGCAGGGCAAGAAGACGCTGCTCGACGTCGTGAAGATGTAAATTCCATGTGAGCGGGGACGGCATTGCGCCGTCTTCGGTTCGCTGTTAAAAAGGCACGCGCGCTGTGAGGCTCGCGTGCCTTTTCTTTTATGCTCGCTTTCCGTATTTCCACGCGATGGCTTCTTTCGCGCATCGCCATGCTACGGACACCGAACCGGCTTGCGCACGCTGCTGGACTTGCAAGCCGGCATGCGTTCGCCGCGGTTCGAGTGCCTGTCGACCGCGGGAGCGCAGGGTGTTCATCGAACCTTCATCAAGCGTACGCAGATAAAAAAATGGCGAGCCGGTTGCCCGGCTCGCCACCCTCCCTGCGGCGCTTCTGGTTATCGCGCCTTTATCTGCTGTCGTTGTTCTTGGTTATCACTTCTTCGCCGCGAGGTTGCCGAGGCCGCCGAGCAGGCCGCCACCCGAGCTGCCGCCCGCGGCACCCGTGACGCCGCCTACCGTGGTCGTCAGCGTACCGGTGACCGTCGTCAGCAGGCCGGTGACCGGCGCGAGCAGATTGCCGCTGCCGCTACCCGATGACGTGCCGCCCGTCGTCGCGCCGCTGAGCGTGCCCGTCAGCGACGACACCAGCGTCGTCACCGGCGCGAGCGGGTTGCTGCCGCCGCTCGACGTCGCGCCGCCCAGAACGCCGGTGACCGTGCCCGTTACCGAACTCACGACATTGGTCAGCGGCGCAAGCGGGCTACCCGAGCCGCCGGTGCCGCCAAGGCCGCCGAGACCACCCGTCAGCGTCGAGACGACGCTGGTCAGCGGTGCGAGCGGGCTGTTGCCGCCGCTGCCGCCGCTCAGGCCGCCCGTCAGCGTGCCGGTGACCGTCGTCAGCAGACCGGTGACTGGTGCGAGCGGATTGCCCGAGGTCCCGCTGCTGCCGCCGAGACTCAGCAGGCCTGTGAGACCGCCGAGCGGATTGCCCGAAGTCCCGCTGCTGCCGCCGAGACTCAGCAGGCCCGTGAGACCGCCGAGCGGGTTGCCCGAGGTACCGCTGCTGCCACCCAGACCGAGCAGACCCGTGAGGCCGCCAAGCGGATTGCCGCTGCTCGCGCTGCCCGCGGTGAGCAGGCCGCCCGCCGAGGTGACCGTGTCGCCGAGCTTCGTCACGACGTTGCCGAGGTTCTGGCCGATGGGGTTGCCGGTTGCACTGCCGATCTTGCTGCCGGCGCTATCGAGTCCGTGGCCGAGCGTCGACAGCAGGCCGTTCAGCGGCGCGCCGAGGCCGGTCGTGTCGCCGACGGTTTGGGTCGTCTGCGCGAGCGTCGAGGTGATCGGCGTGATCGCGGTGCTGAGCGTCTGCGTGACCTGCTGGATCGGGCCGTTCGATAGCGTCGCGCCGAGCTGCGTGCCGACGCTGCTGACCGTATTGCCGACCGTCGATACGACCGTGCCGAGCGGCGTCGTCAGCGGGCTCAGCGCCGAGGTCGGGCCGCTGCCGAGGCTCGTGACTAGCTGGCCGGCGCTGTTGACGGCCTGGCCCGCGTTGTAGACGAGGTTGCCGCTGCTGGCGAGCGTGGTGCCGAGCGGATCGGTCGAATTGCCGAGCTGGCCGAGGCCGTTCGCGACGCCGGTGCCGAGCGCGGTCACGCCGCTGCCGAGATTCGACACGACGTTGCCGAGCGCGGTGGTGGTCGCTGCATTGGTGCCGGGAAGCGACGTCGAGCCGATCTGGCTGCCGACCGCGGAGACGGTTTGGCCGGCTGCGGTGACGACGTTGCCGGTGTTCTGCACGACGACGCCAACGGGGTTGGCGCTGGCTGTGCCGCTGCTCGAACCGCTGCTCGAACCGCTGCTCGAACCGCTGGACGAGCCACTGCTCGAACCGCTACTGGAGCCGCTGGACGAGCCACTGCTGGAGCCGCTGGATGAGCCACTGCTCGAGCCGCTACTGGAACCACTGGACGAACCGCTGGACGAGCCACTGCTCGAACCACTGCTGGAGCCGCTGGATGAGCCACTGCTCGAACCGCTACTGGAACCACTGGACGAACCGCTGCTCGAACCACCCGCGCCTCCGCCGCCGAGGCTACCTGTGCCGGTTGTCAGCGTGCTACCGCATCCGGTGAGGACGATCATTGACGTCACGCATAGCGCGACGGCCGTCAGTTTGAGTTTGCATTGCATGTTCCGCTCCCCTCGTAATATGGAAATTGCTGAGGGAGCTAACTGCAAAGACTATGCCATTTTTTTAAGCGACCTGGCGAGAGATGAAAATATATATAAATCAACAGGTTGATGGTTTTTGCGCGGGCAGGCGAGACAGTTCCGGGCAGCGATGTGTCGGGGAACACAGCGGCGCGCGGGGCCGCGCGTAACGTAACGTAAGCCGGCGGGTTTCATATGACATGAAGAACGTCGACACACGGCAGGCGTGCCCTGGGCTCAGATCTTCAAACGCCGCAGCACCTTCGGGCCGACGAGCGCGATCGACGCGGCGCACACGGCGACGACCGACAGACCGATCGTCAGATTGGTCATCTGCGTGACCGCGCCGATGATGACCGGCCCGAGCAGCAAGCCGAAATACGCGAGCCCCGCGACGTGCGCGAGCCCTTCGGCCGCGTGGATGCCCTTCACGCTCGCGGCCGCCGCGAACAGCACCGGCATCATGTTCGCGAGGCCAAGGCCGAGCAGCGCGAAGCCGACCAGCGCGGCAACCGGATTCGGCAGCAGCAGCGCGTCGACCATGCCCGCGCAGGCGAGCGCGGCGCTCATCATCACGAGCTGCGGCGCGCCGAAGCGGGCGCGCACCGCATCGCCGGCAAAACGCGCCGCCGCCATGCCGCCCGAAAACGCTGCGTAGGCGGCGCTCGCGAGTGCGGGTGTCGCGAGCACGACGTCGCGCATATAGACCGTGGCCCAGTCGTACATCGCACCTTCGGCGATCAGCGCGACGAGCGCCATCGCGCCGAGTGCCCACAGCGCTGGCGAGCGCCAGCGGCTCGTGCGCGGCGTCGCCGAGTCGGGATGCTCGGCGTGCGGCACGTGCGG
>NZ_JAAGPS010000226.1:0-238 GCF_017105025.1 Paraburkholderia sp. Ac-20336
GAAAAAAAAAAAAAAAAAACAAATAATATCTTTCCTCCTTACGCTCATTCCATCTCTACACACCGAGCTTACTATCTCCACTCTAACTACTCGCTCACCTTACCTCCCTTCACTACTCCACCCCTCTCTATTCTTTATCCCACTTCCTTACTCTTTCACTGCTTCGTTCTATCTTCATACGTCTGTTCACTGTCTCGCTCTCATCTGCCGCTATGTCCGACACTCGTCTCACTCCACT
>NZ_JAAGPS010000227.1:0-5572 GCF_017105025.1 Paraburkholderia sp. Ac-20336
AGGAGCCTGACGATTACCTACTTTCACACGGGCAATCCGCACTATCATCGGCGTGGAGTCGTTTCACGGTCCTGTTCGGGATGGGAAGGGGTGGGACCGACTCGCTATGGTCATCAGGCATGACGGGTTGCTGCGTCGCGGGTTTTCGCGCCACAGCCAATCGGGAAGAAGCGTAAAGGATTCGTGTGGGAGTTGCGTTGTTTCTGGCACAACATCGATCACTCAACCGCGTGTTCTGGTCACTCCTTCTGGAGTTCCAGCGTATCCCCTTCTTCGGGGATCGGACACCCGCAGGCGCTTTGCATGGGCCCGGCGCAAGTGCTGAAGCACTCACGCCGGCCGGCAGCTGAAGCACTAACGGTGTCGAGACACACCTGTTATAGGATCAAGCCTTACGGGCAATTAGTATCAGTTAGCTCAGTGCATTACTGCACGTGCACACCTGACCTATCAACGTCCTGGTCTTGAACGACCCTTCAAGGGGCTCGAAGCCCCGGGGATATCTCATCTTAAGGCGAGTTTCCCGCTTAGATGCTTTCAGCGGTTATCTCTTCCGAACATAGCTACCCGGCGATGCCACTGGCGTGACAACCGGTACACCAGAGGTTCGTCCACTCCGGTCCTCTCGTACTAGGAGCAGCCCCCTTCAAATATCCAGCGCCCACGGCAGATAGGGACCAAACTGTCTCACGACGTTTTAAACCCAGCTCACGTACCTCTTTAAATGGCGAACAGCCATACCCTTGGGACCGGCTACAGCCCCAGGATGAGATGAGCCGACATCGAGGTGCCAAACACCGCCGTCGATATGAACTCTTGGGCGGTATCAGCCTGTTATCCCCAGAGTACCTTTTATCCGTTGAGCGATGGCCCTTCCATACAGAACCACCGGATCACTATGACCTGCTTTCGCACCTGTTCGACTTGTCAGTCTCACAGTCAAGCACGCTTATGCCATTGCACTATCAGCACGATTTCCGACCGTACCTAGCGTACCTTCGTACTCCTCCGTTACACTTTGGGAGGAGACCGCCCCAGTCAAACTGCCTACCATGCACTGTCCCCAACCCGGATTACGGGCCAAGGTTAGAACCTCAAACAGATCAGGGTGGTATTTCAAGGACGGCTCCACGGAAACTGGCGTTCCCGCTTCACAGCCTCCCACCTATCCTACACAGACCGGTTCAAAGTCCAATGCAAAGCTACAGTAAAGGTTCATGGGGTCTTTCCGTCTAGCCGCGGGGAGATTGCATCATCACAAACACTTCAACTTCGCTGAGTCCCGGGAGGAGACAGTGTGGCCATCGTTACGCCATTCGTGCAGGTCGGAACTTACCCGACAAGGAATTTCGCTACCTTAGGACCGTTATAGTTACGGCCGCCGTTTACCGGGACTTCAATCAGGAGCTTGCACCCCATCATTTAATCTTCCGGCACCGGGCAGGCGTCACACCCTATACGTCCACTTTCGTGTTTGCAGAGTGCTGTGTTTTTATTAAACAGTCGCAGCCACCAGTTTATTGCAACCCCTTCACCCTTCTGGCGCAAGCCAGTCAAGCTACAGGGGCGTACCTTATCCCGAAGTTACGGTACCAGTTTGCCGAGTTCCTTCTCCCGGGTTCTCTCAAGCGCCTTAGAATACTCATCTCGCCCACCTGTGTCGGTTTGCGGTACGGTCTTGTTAAACTGAAGCTTAGAGGCTTTTCTTGGAACCACTTCCGATTGCTTCTTCACCGAAGTGAATGGCCTCGCACCCTTGAATTCCGCGCCCGGATTTGCCAAAGCGCCTTCTCCAATGCAAGGACCGGGACTTCCAACACCCGGACAACCTTCCGCGATCCGTCCCCCCATCGCATTTAACAATGGTGCAGGAATATTAACCTGCTTCCCATCAGCTACGCATTTCTGCCTCGCCTTAGGGGCCGACTCACCCTACGCCGATGAACGTTGCGTAGGAAACCTTGGGCTTACGGCGAGGGGGCCTTTCACCCCCTTTATCGCTACTCATGTCAGCATTCGCACTTCCGATACCTCCAGCACACTTTCCAGTGCACCTTCGCAGGCTTACGGAACGCTCTCCTACCATGCACATCAATGTGCATCCGCAGCTTCGGTATATGGCTTAGCCCCGTTACATCTTCCGCGCAGGACGACTCGATCAGTGAGCTATTACGCTTTCTTTAAAGGGTGGCTGCTTCTAAGCCAACCTCCTGACTGTTTTAGCCTTCCCACTTCGTTTCCCACTTAGCCATATTTGGGGACCTTAGCTGGCGGTCTGGGTTGTTTCCCTCTTGACACCGGACGTTAGCACCCGATGTCTGTCTCCCGTGATTGCACTCTTCGGTATTCGGAGTTTGCTATGGCGAAGTAATCCGCAATGGACCCCACAACCATGACAGTGCTCTACCCCCGAAGGTGATACACGAGGCACTACCTAAATAGTTTTCGGAGAGAACCAGCTATTTCCAGGTTTGTTTAGCCTTTCACCCCTATCCACAGCTCATCCCCTAACTTTTCAACGTTAGTGGGTTCGGTCCTCCAGCACGTGTTACCGTGCCTTCAACCTGGCCATGGATAGATCACCTGGTTTCGGGTCTACACCCAGCGACTAATCGCCCTGTTCGGACTCGCTTTCGCTACGCCTGCCCTAATCGGTTAAGCTCGCCACTGAATGTAAGTCGCTGACCCATTATACAAAAGGTACGCCGTCACCCCCGAAGAGGCTCCGACTGTTTGTATGCATGCGGTTTCAGGATCTGTTTCACTCCCCTCCCGGGGTTCTTTTCGCCTTTCCCTCACGGTACTGGTTCACTATCGGTCGATCACGAGTATTTAGCCTTGGAGGATGGTCCCCCCATCTTCAGACAGGATTTCACGTGTCCCGCCCTACTTCTCGTACACCCAGTTCTTCCATGCTGTTTTCGTCTACGGGGCTATCACCCGCTATGGCTGCACTTTCCAGAGCATTCGACTAACAGTACAGATAAAGAGTACAGGCTGATCCCATTTCGCTCGCCACTACTTTGGGAATCTCGGTTGATTTCTTTTCCTGCGGTTACTTAGATGTTTCAGTTCACCGCGTTCGCTTCACATGACCTATGTATTCAGTCATGGATACTCCATTAGGAGTGGGTTTCCCCATTCGGACATCTCCGGATCAAAGCTTGTTTGCCAGCTCCCCGGAGCTTTTCGCAGGCTACCGCGTCCTTCATCGCCTGTGATCGCCAAGGCATCCACCACATGCACTTGTTCGCTTGACCCTATAACAGGTATGTCTCTTCGCGAGACTCACCCGCTACAGGTTGAGTATTCGTGTTGCGCCGTATTCCAAGACGACCTTCCGATCGCCCTTAAAATACATCGATACAATCACAACCCTGATTCACCTACTCGCCTACCCATCTCTAAGTACGCTTTCGTGAATCTCTTTACTACTTCTTCCTGATTGTTAAAGAACGACAGCCGATTGCGAGTTGCCTCACATCGCTCTGACTGGCTCAATCGCCAATGCGCAACGCTCTGCACTCGTGCAGAACCCTGCGCATTGAAGATTGGTGGAGGATGACGGGATCGAACCGACGACCCCCTGCTTGCAAAGCAGGTGCTCTCCCAGCTGAGCTAATCCCCCAGTCATACTACAGATACGACTATCTGCCCGCACCCAGAGATCTGTCAGCACCACAGACAAAGATGGTGGGTCTGGATGGATTCGAACCATCGACCCCCGCCTTATCAAGACGGTGCTCTAACCGACTGAGCTACAGACCCCTGCGTCTGTCTGCGTTTCTTCTGCTAACCACAGCCGATAAGCGTGAGCACTTGATAGAGATGCTAGCTCTGGAAAGGAGGTGATCCAGCCGCACCTTCCGATACGGCTACCTTGTTACGACTTCACCCCAGTCATGAATCCCACCGTGGTAAGCGCCCTCCTTGCGGTTAGGCTACCTACTTCTGGTGAAACCCACTCCCATGGTGTGACGGGCGGTGTGTACAAGACCCGGGAACGTATTCACCGCGGCATGCTGATCCGCGATTACTAGCGATTCCAGCTTCACGCACTCGAGTTGCAGAGTGCGATCCGGACTACGATCGGTTTTCTGGGATTGGCTCCACCTCGCGGCTTGGCAACCCTCTGTTCCGACCATTGTATGACGTGTGAAGCCCTACCCATAAGGGCCATGAGGACTTGACGTCATCCCCACCTTCCTCCGGTTTGTCACCGGCAGTCTCCCTGGAGTGCTCTTGCGTAGCAACTAGGGACAAGGGTTGCGCTCGTTGCGGGACTTAACCCAACATCTCACGACACGAGCTGACGACAGCCATGCAGCACCTGTGTGATGGCTCCCTTTCGGGCACACCCAACTCTCATCAGGCTTCCATCCATGTCAAGGGTAGGTAAGGTTTTTCGCGTTGCATCGAATTAATCCACATCATCCACCGCTTGTGCGGGTCCCCGTCAATTCCTTTGAGTTTTAATCTTGCGACCGTACTCCCCAGGCGGTCAACTTCACGCGTTAGCTACGTTACCAAGCCAATGAAGGCCCGACAACCAGTTGACATCGTTTAGGGCGTGGACTACCAGGGTATCTAATCCTGTTTGCTCCCCACGCTTTCGTGCATGAGCGTCAGTATTGGCCCAGGGGGCTGCCTTCGCCATCGGTGTTCCTCCACATCTCTACGCATTTCACTGCTACACGTGGAATTCCACCCCCCTCTGCCATACTCCAGCGCTGCAGTCACCAATGCAGTTCCCAGGTTAAGCCCGGGGATTTCACATCGGTCTTACAGCACCGCCTGCGCACGCTTTACGCCCAGTAATTCCGATTAACGCTCGCACCCTACGTATTACCGCGGCTGCTGGCACGTAGTTAGCCGGTGCTTATTCTTCCAGTACCGTCATCCCCCTCCGGTATTATCGAAAGGGCTTTCTTCCCGGACAAAAGTGCTTTACAACCCGAAGGCCTTCTTCACACACGCGGCATTGCTGGATCAGGGTTGCCCCCATTGTCCAAAATTCCCCACTGCTGCCTCCCGTAGGAGTCTGGGCCGTGTCTCAGTCCCAGTGTGGCTGGTCGTCCTCTCAGACCAGCTACAGATCGTCGGCTTGGTAGGCCTTTACCCCACCAACTACCTAATCTGCCATCGGCCGCCCCTTGAGCGCGAGGTCTTGCGAGCCCCCGCTTTCCTCTCCCGAGCGTATGCGGTATTAATCCGGCTTTCGCCGGGCTATCCCCCACTCCAGGACACGTTCCGATGTATTACTCACCCGTTCGCCACTCGCCGCCAGGCCGAAGCCCGCGCTGCCGTCCGACTTGCATGTGTAAGGCATGCCGCCAGCGTTCAATCTGAGCCAGGATCAAACTCTTCAGTTCAAACCTGTTACTGTTTTCGGTTCATCTCTGAACCGGTCGCTCACTCAACGTACTGACGATGATTAACCTGTCTCTCAACAGGCAAACCTTCCTCTTTACTGTGTGAGACTCTTGATACTTTTGCCTCGACCCGATCCGAAGATCAGGTCCGCACCCCGCATCAAGCGCCCACACTTATCGGCTGTTGGTTTTTAAAGATC
>NZ_JAAGPS010000228.1:0-5085 GCF_017105025.1 Paraburkholderia sp. Ac-20336
TCCGTCGGGCAAGCCCGCAAGCCGCTCGCTCGATGCCTGCAAACGCGCGGCCGTCGAGGCCAGCGCCGCGCGCAACGCATCGATGCCCTGCGGCGCATGAACCCGCAGAATTTCCGCGTGGCGCTTCTGCTGCGCGAGCGACGCTTTCCAGCGCTCGTGCCGCGCCTGCGCATCGCCCGCCGACGCGACGCCGAGCGTCTGCAACAACTGCGCATGCTGCGCTTCGAGCGACGCCAATTCCGACAATTGCGCGGGCAGATCGGACACGCCCGGAATCACGCGCAATTCGCCGAGTTCGCCTAGGCCGATGCGCTTTTCCTCGTCGACACGCAACACACCCGTGCCGCTGATGCGCGCCTCGCCGACGCTCAACTCGCCGTCGAGCCGATACTCGATGCGCGTCATCGCCGCTTCGGTGCGCGCGCGCAGCACGGTCAATTCGCCGTCGAGCGCGACGAGCCGCTTCAGCCGCGCCTCGTCGATTTCGAGCGCCGCCGCCTCGCGCGCGGCTTGCAGCACCGCTTCGTTCGCCTTGTCCGCTTCCACAATCGACGCGTCGAGACGCGTGCTTTCCGCGCGATAAAGCTCGATCTGGCTGCGCAGATCGGCGGCGGTCACGGCCGCGTTGGCGAGTTCGAGCGCGCGACTCGCCTCGGCCGAGGCCTGCTCGAATTGCGCGACGCCGCCCGCGGCCTGCGCATGCGCGCTCTGCGCGGCGGCCACTTCGGCGCGCGCCGCATCGAGCTGTTCGCGTTCGCGCGCGACCGCCGCTTCGAGTTCGAGCGCGCCCTGCTCCTGTTGCACCGACAACGCCAGCTCGGCCTCGCCGACCTGCAACGACTGCGCGAGCCCCTGCACGTTGCGTTCGAGTTCCGCGAGCGCGGCCGCGCGTTGCTGCGCCAGCGCGGCCTTCTGCTCGTGAAGCTCCCACGGCCGCCGGCGCCCGGCGTCGTCGCAGGCTTCCTGCTGCGCGGCGAGGCGCGCGATGTTGTCGTCGAACTGCTGGCGCTGCTGCTGCAACTCGTCGCGGCTCGCGACGAGCGCCGCGAGCTTCTGTTCGGCTTCGGCGAGCGGCCCGGTCGATTTCTGCGTGCGCGCGGTCAGCAACTGGCGCAATTCGCACTGCACGGCGGCGATCAGCGCATCCTCGCCGGCCGAGTCGCTGCCGCCCGACAACTGCGTGAGCGCATCGCGCAGATACTGCGCGGCATGGCCGGTCGAATCGCGCAACTCCTGCGTGCCGCCCTGCTGCACCCACAACAGACCGGGCACACCCGCGTTCTCGGCCTTCATCGCCCCGCGCGCGGCGCGCGAAAAACCGAGCAGCGCGGCGAGCTTGTCCTCGGCTTCGTCCTCGGTGAACACGGCCTGGCCGATCCGCAGTTCGCAGCGCTGCCGCGAGACGAACTGCTTCGACAGACGGCACGCCTCGCCATCGAGATCGAAGCTCACTTCCACCGACGGCTGTCCGCTCGCGAGCCCCCACGGCAGCAGGTCCTTCAGATGCGAGGCTTTATAGCGTTCGAGAAACACCGTGCGCACGGCTTCCGCGATCGTGCTCTTGCCGGCCTCGTTCGGGCCCGTGAACAGATTGAGGCCGGGCGCCAGGTCGTCGATCACGAGCCGCCCGCTGAACTGCCTGAATTCCTGAATCGCAATGCGCTGCAGCTTCATGCGGACCTCGCTTCGCGCTGCGGCGCAGTATGTGCCATATGTGTCTCACGTTGCCGCGCGGGCTGCTGTTCGCGTTGAAAACGCGCGAGCAGCAACAGCGCCTCGGCAGCGTGCCGCGCCTGCTGCGGATCGCCCTGCGGGTCTTCCTGCAAGCCGCGCAGCCGCGCGACGACCTTGGCCAGATAACCGCTTTGCGCGCCGAGTTCGGCGAGATCGTCGGCGGTGGGCAGTACGTGCAGGTCGCCAAGATCGGCCCGCAGCGCGCGCACGCGGGCGCGGGTTTCCTCGACCGCGACACGCAGCGCCTCGGCATCGGCGAGCGCCGCCGTGCCGCCGACCTCGATCCGCAGCACGTCGTCGGCGCCGAGCGCGGCGAGCCGCGTCCTGAGCGCCTCGACGTCGCTCGGCACCGAGATCGTTTCGTCCCAGCGATGCCACCGGTATTGCCCGACCCGCACCGCTTCGACGCGCGGCGGCGCGTCCTCGCCTAGCGTCACGTCGAGCACGAAACCCGGTTCGTTGGCGCGAAAGCGGTCCTGCTCGTGCGTGCCCGCGTACCACGTACGGTCGTCGACACGCAGATGGCCGTGCCAGTCGCCGAGCGCGAGATAGTCGAGCCGCGCGCTCGCGGCACGTGTCGGCGCGATCGGATTCGACGAATCGATGCTCTCCTGCAGAATTCCGCCGACGCTGCCATGCGCGAGCCCGACGCGCGCATAGCCGGGCGGCGTCTCGGCCGTATCGAAGAAGGCGGTGGTGTCGTCGTAGGTGATGCGTTGCGTGAGCGGCGCGCACAGCAGCGCGCAACGGCAGGCGTCGAGCAGCACGACGCCGGGTTCGAGCACGACGCGCACGTTCGGCGCGATGCAGTTCAGGCGCTGCGCGCGGGTCCACACGCTTTCGACGAGGGCGGCGTCGTGATTGCCGGGCAGCATGATCCAAGGCCCGGAGAACGGTTGCAGCGCCGCGAACAGACGCCGGATCACCGTGTCCGAAACCGTTTGCAGATCGAACACGTCGCCCGCGACGAGCACCGCATCGACGTTGCGCGCGGCCGCTTCCTCAGCGATGCGGCGCACGGTATCGAAGCGCGCCTGTGCGAGATGCGCGGCCTCGTCCGCTTCGAACTGGCCGAACTGCGTGCCGATCTGCCAATCCGCGGTGTGTAGAAATCTGCTCACTGGGTCCTCGTTGCGGTTGTCCTGTCTCGTGCCATGCTGCATCGTGGTTCGTTGCGCCGAACCGCGTTTTGTTACGCTGCTTCGCCGTGTTGTGTTGTGTTGTGTTGTGTCGCCGCGTGGTTGTCCTGCCGGGTGCGCCGGCGTGCCTTGCCACGACCCGCATCACATCCTGCTGCGCGCCATCGCATTCGACGCAGCCGCATGCGAGTCCAAGCGCGAATGTTACCTTGCCGAAGCCGCCGCGCGTACGCCGGCTGGACGCATGCGCCGGCCGTGCCGCATCATGGCACCCGCACCGTACCGCCCTCGCCCGACAGGACCACCCCGACGATGGACAAGACCACCGAACTGAAGCGCGCCAGGCGCACGCCCTTATTGCTGCTGCTCGTGGCCGCCGGCGTTTTCGTCGTGACCGCGTTCATGCCGCGCGGCGTGTGGATCGACGGCATCAAGGCGATTGCCGAGGCCGCGATGGTCGGCGCGCTCGCGGACTGGTTCGCCGTCGCCGCGCTGTTCCGGCGCGTACCGCTTCCGCTCGTCGCGCGCCATACCGCGATCATTCCGCGCAACAAGCACAAGATCGCCGATAACCTCGCGGTCTTCGTGCAGGACAAGTTTCTCGACGTGCCCTCGCTCGTCGGCCTGATCCGCCGCCACGACCCGGCGCGCAGCATCACGTTGTGGCTCACCGAGCCGGCCAATACCACGCGCCTCGGCGATTACGTCGTGCGCCTGACGGGCGGCATGCTCGACGTGGCCGACGACGCGCGCATCCAGAGCTTCATCCGCGACGCGCTGCGCGACGTGCTCGCGAAGGTCGATCTGTCGCAAGCGACGGGCGCGATGCTCGACACGCTCACGCGCGACGGCCGCCATCAGGAACTGCTCGACACTGCGCTCGATCAACTGATCGCACTGCTGCGCGAGCCGCCCGCGCGCGAGTTCATCGCGGCGCGCATCGTCGATTGGGTCAGGAGCGAGTATCCGAAGATGGAGAAGATTCTGCCCTCGGCATGGCTCGGCGAGAAAGGCGCGGACGCGATTGCGAGCGCCGCGAACCGCATGCTCGAACAGATCGCGGAGAATCCCGCGCACGAGCTGCGCGAGCGGTTCGACGAGGCTGCGCGAAAGCTGATCGCGAAGCTGAAGACCGATCCCGCGTTTTTGCAGCACGGCGAAGCGCTCAAGCGCTATCTTGTCGAAGGCGACGCGTTCAGCGCCTACGTGAAGGACATGTGGAGCGAGTTGCGCGCGTGGCTCAAGCGCGACCTGCACAGCGCCGACTCGGCGCTGCATGCGCGCGTGGCGGCAATGGGCCAGTGGATCGGCCGCGAACTCGCAAGCGACCCGGCGCTGCGGCAATCGCTGAACGATCATCTCGGAGATGCGGCGCGCGCGATGGCCCCCGACTTCGCGCAATTCCTCACGCGTCATATCAGCGATACGGTAAAGAACTGGGACTCGCGCGAGATGTCGCGGCAGATCGAACTGAACATCGGCAAGGACCTGCAATACATCCGCATCAACGGGACGCTCGTCGGCGGCTTTATCGGGCTCTTGCTGTATGCGAGTTCGCAACTGCTGGAGCTGCTGCGCATGCAGGTCGGCTAGCTGGCGAGCCGGCGAATCGGCCAACGCGAGCGAGCCCATCGCGCCGCTCCGTTACGATGCGTGCCTCTGGTTCGCGGCACGCCAAACCGCCTACAATTCAGGCATATGTCTTGCTGCCCCGTTATCTCCCGGAACGCCCCGGCAGCGCGCTCCAACCGGAATCTCTGTTCACATGAAAATATCGTTACCGCCGCCGCAGCGGCCGCCGAACCGCGTTTACCCGCCGGGCACGCCAGGCCTGCATGGCCTCGTGTCGCTGATTACCGGCGTCGTGGTCGTATGCGCACTCTACTTCGGCCGGGCGGTGCTGATTCCGATCACGCTGTCGGTGCTGCTGAGCTTCCTGCTCGCGCCGCTCGTGCAGATGCTGCGGCGCCTGCACATGGGCCAGTGGCCGTCGATCTTCATTGCCGTGCTGTTCGCGCTCGCCTCGATGCTCGCGGTCGGCGCGCTGATCGGCGCGCAGATCGTGCAGTTGGCCGGCGCCCTGCCGCAGTATCAGGAAGCGATCGAGCAGAAGATCGAAACCGTGCAGGAAAAAACCGTCGGCCGCGCCGATTCGCTGATGAGCAGCACCGCTTCCGTGCTGCAGCGCATGGCGCCGTCGCGCCCCGCTCCG